>NZ_JBRJXU010000044.1:0-15680 GCF_057467645.1 Zarconia sp. | reverse complement strand
ATGTTTTTCTCGGCCATGGTCGCGGATACTACGTTGAGAGTGGGCCATCTTTCACTCCTGGAGTCATCTTTCGATTCACCATGCCATCGTGGCGAGCGCACCCTTGACAAACGAGCGATTTCCTTAACCTTTCACCAATGGATGTTGTCTAATACCAAATCCGGTTCCTAGATGTAGCAACCCAAAAACAAGAAAGCCTCGACCCAAATTATTTGAGAATAGGTTGTCAACCTTTCTTCCGGGCGCATTAAGCGCCCGGAAACTTCCGATGATGACCGCTGAGGTTTTACTAAGTTTGAGAGTTTTTGTTGCTGTAGAAGTGTCCGAAATCCTCGTCCTTACAAATGCGATCGCCAGGGAGACTGGTTCGAGAGCCAACACTAGTGCAACGCGGCAGAAATAACTACCCAGCTCTCAATCGGTGAAAGCTATACACAGTAAGCATTTTAAATTTTGCGAAAAGTGAGCGGTGTCAGTTTGAGTCCCGTTCAACTTTTCAAGACGCATTTTTAATTCTGCGTAGCAGCACTAGGTTCTTACGCAATGGCAAATTCCGTATCTTTGCGCCGTTCGGGTGACTTGAAACCCAAAACGATTTCATCTTTTGGCACGCCCGCTTCAACAAATTCGTTGGCTACCCCCATTTCCGTTCCATCTCGTTGAATCCAAATTTTCCCCTGGATCATATCGACATGAATCAAACAACCATGTTGATATCGCTTGTTCTCGCGTCCCAGAATCATCAGCAAGTAGCGATCGGACTCGACATCGAAGACCGTCTCAAACGCGATCTCTCCGTGCTTGTAGGGAATTTTTGAATGCTCGGTTAAAATGTGGCGAATCAGTTGGCGGTAACGGTTTAATCTATCCATCGAATGATGACCTCCCGATCGGGATCGAAGACGAGAATAGGCACGCGATAATCGCTCAGAAGAAGTTCTCCGAGCGGTTGAGTGAAGAAATCTTCGTAGACTTCTTCGTGGAGTGCCAGATAAAGCTTGCGCTCGGGTTCTAAGCGTTTGAGCACCGAGAGATAAATAAAATATTGACCCAAAGATTTTTGAGCGTCGGCAATTGAGGAAGGACCGCCAAAGGTTTTAATCTCGACAGCGATTTGTCGATGGCTTTTGTGTGCCAGAAGTAGTTTTTGTGCGCCCAAATCGACATACATGTCCTGCTGGCCCCAGCGCAGGCGAAGAGGGTCATCGGTAATCGACCACCCATCATTTTTCAAGGCACGGCAAACGACATCATGGTAGCGATCGCGGTTGGGCATTTTTGGCGCTGTAGAACCGAGATTCACTTAAATTATATAGCAGTCTATTTTCAGCTCGAAACCGCTTCGTTTCTTATCTCCCCCGTCAGACGATGGGAGATTCTCATGCGCTCAGGGAGCAATAGTGCGGGGCGAGCGCGTTCTCAATCTTGTACCTTGTCCTATAAATACAGGACGTGTTCTACAGATAACCGATCGATTGTAACGCGATACTCCCGAAATCTAGTTGAAAGAGCAGAAGAAAAACGCGCTCGATACGAATGCGCTCGACTCAGAGTTGAGACCCACGTTAGTTTCGCAGCATCATTGTCTACCTTGTCAAGGCGAGCGAGGATAGTCAACAAAGATGTCTCGAAAATCCGGATGTATCATTGTTTACTTATTCTCTCAACCTGTAACACAGAAACAACTCACTGATGAATCAGGCGCTGGGGAAATTTGAGATCAAAAACTCTCATCCCCAAACCCTTACATAGAAGAGGTTTCAGGAATCAGGGATGCACCGCTAACATTGTCTACTATATTCAAGGAGAAGGAATAGTGAGCAAAGAATTTTGCCTTGAACCACATCCAAATTCTCATCCCGCAACCGGGCCCCACCACTGCATGACTTCATCTTCCACCATCGGACGTTGGGTCTTTTTGGCGTGGTCTCTATTGATTTTTCGGTTTCGGCTCACGATCGCATTCCCCGACTCAATGACTTGTCGAGTCTGAGTTTTACACGATCGCGCCCACCCTCAAAGTACCCCCTTGACATACGATCGAACTCCTTAACTTGTCACCCATGGGGAATGGGGAATAGCCTGCATTATTCATGAGGTTTGACCGATACTCCACCTTCCACACCCTACACCCTCACCCCACACCCCATCACCCCTAATCCTCCTCCTCCCACTCATCCCAGAGCGAAGTCGTCTGACGCAGGCTGCGATAGTTTCCATTCCCCAAAATCAGATGATCGAACAGGGGCAAATTGAGATAGCCTGAGCCTTTGAGGAGTTTGCGCGTTAGGTGGATATCTTCTTCGCTGGGTTCGAGGTTACCCGAGGGGTGATTGTGAGCGACGATCGCACCGGTCGCCCCTTGGCGAATCACTTCTCGGAAGATATCGGGGGGATGGGCGAGGGTTTCGGTGGCGGTGCCGATGGTAATCACCCGAGTGCCGATGAGACGGTTCTTAGCATCGAGTAGCACCACGGCAAATCGTTCCTGGGATTGCCACATGAGTTCGTGACTCAAACAGGCCGCTGCCGCATCGGGAGAACCGATTTCTTGGCGATCGTTCGGACGCAACTGAAACAACCGTTTTCCCAGTTCGATCGCTGCGACGATCGTTGTGGCTTTTGCCGGTCCCACCCCGGAAATTTGGGTGAGTTCCGCTACGCCAATTTCGCGCAAGACTTCTAACGGTTCGCGCTGGTGTTCGCTCAACTTTTGCAAGATATGCTGACCCAAACCCACCGCAGACAGTTTTCCTTTCCCCTGTCCGGTGCCGAGTAAAATCGCCAGGAGTTCGGCAGTGGCGAGGGTGTTGGCACCGTGGGACATCAAGCGTTCGCGAGGTCGTTCGGTGGTGGGTAAGTCAGTAATTCGGACGCTGTAAGTCATCTCAAGCCAAAATTTTAGTCAAACTATTAGTCGCAGGGAGTGACGGTCGTCGTATTCTCCAAAACGCTCGTGCTACTTCGAGACTGTTGCCGCCACCGAGTCACGAGACGATCGACTTTGGACAAAACTGCATCCCCTCCGGCGTAGAAAAAAACCGCTCCCAGGGGGGGGTTGGCTGCTGGGATGACTCCGAAGCTCAATGGCGACCACTGCCAACAGCCAAACTGAGTCCCCACCAGTTCTACCCACAGGGCACACAGTCCGACGATGAAGTACAAGTTATCCCACTGTTTGCGACGGAGCACCCCAAAAAACAAGCATCCCAAAATTAAGGTAAAGCGATCTCCGCCAACCACTCCAACCCCGAGAAAGAGCAGGGTATAAAACACCGTAAAGATGCTTTTGAGTAAGTCCCGATGTTGCCCGCACCAGTTCTGTTGGGTCAGAAGATATCCCGATGCATAAACCACGGCATGACCGAAGGGAACGTAAATCGGAATAAAATCCGTTCGATAGCTGTATAAACCGCAAAGTTCGCAAAAGAGAACTTCTCCAATAAAAGAAAGCGGAACCATAATCATCATGAGTTGCCGCAGTTGAGCTCGAGCGCACAGGAGCATCAAAGCGCAATAAATCATCATAATTAAGTCCAGCAGCCATCTCATTTCGCCGTAAACTTCTCGACTGGCTGCCGATTCTAGACTCAATGCGAAAAACATCAAGGGGAAATAACCAATGGCTAAAAAGAGAGAAACCCGATCTCGCTCGTCATTGAACGTCGAAACAATCGGGTTCGCGAAACATCGATTTTGTTCCATATTTTAGATGCGATCTCAAACAACAAATAACGCCACGAGCAACTTCATTATCCAAAACCTGACGACGCGGGGTCAAAGGAAAAGGGGGGGGATTACCCCGACTTGCTCGCCACATGGCGAGCGCAAAAAAGCCGTACATCGCATCAATCATAAAATTTCGAGCCAGAACGGACGGGGAACGGGATGCTCGCTCGCATCTCCCCATCATTAAAGCGGTCAACTTCGGCTCATCGCTGGGAATTTTGACCCGCTTTACCCAATCTTTACCTCTTTTTGGATGTAATCACTCGATCGCGTCCCAGTTCTTTCGCGCGATACAACGCCCGATCGGCGTCGGCAATCAGATCTTGCCAGGATGCGCTCTTGTCGGGAATGCGGGTGACTACCCCCAAACTCAGGGTGACGAAACTATCGATAGAGGAACCTTGGTGCGGGATTTGCAGGGCTTTAACCCGATCTCGAATTCTGCGGGCCACGCGGATGGCTCCTTGGGCGTGAGTATCCGGTAATATGGCGGCAAACTCTTCGCCTCCGTAGCGAGCTACCAAATCCGACGGCCGTTTGACCGTTTGTTTCATCGTACGGGCCACTTGCTGCAAGCAATCATCTCCGGCTTGATGGCCGTAGGAGTCGTTGTAGGCTTTGAAAAAGTCAATATCGCACAGAATCAGGGAGAGGGGGGAATTTTCCCGAGTCGATCGCCCCCATTCCTGTTGCAGGGTACGATCGAAGGCGCGACGATTGGCAATCTGAGTCAAACCATCCACCGTCGCCTGTCGCTGAAGTTCTTGGTTGGCTCGTTGCAGTTGTTGGTACAGTTGCGATTGTTGGATGGCAATTCCGGCTTGAGTGGCCAGTTGGGTGACGAATTTAATCTCCGATCGCTCCCAATCGCGAGCTCCCGAGCATTGTTGAGCCACCAGCAACCCCCATAAGTTGACCCCCTGGAGAATTGAAACGACTAAGTTGGCGCGCACCTGCCATTGAGACAAACACTCGGCATAGCAAGGGTCTAAATGAGTGGCTCGGATATCGGAGATCGCTTGAATGCGACCCTGTTCGTAAGCGTGACGGTACTTGCGGGTAAAACAAGTATCTTGGATTTCGATCCCGAGCATTTTTTCCCAAGGTTCGATCGCCGCTTCGGCCACCACAACACCGCCTCCATCGGGATTGAATTGGTAGATTGCCACCCGATCGCATTGAAGGAACTCTCGAATCGATCCCACCACCGTGTTGAGAATATCGGTTAAATCGAGAGACTGAAGAATATGCTGGGTAATCCGACTGAGCCATCGCTCTTGTTCGGCTTGCTGTCGTAAGGTTTCCTCGATGCGTTTGCGTTCGCTCGTATCTCGG
This sequence comes from Zarconia sp., assembly GCF_057467645.1. Lineage (NCBI taxonomy): Bacteria > Bacillati > Cyanobacteriota > Cyanophyceae > Oscillatoriales > Zarconia > Zarconia sp. The sequence goes on along the minus strand of NZ_JBRJXU010000044.1, from coordinate 10,616 downwards.
GTGACGTTGGCAAAGCCTCGCAAATTGCCTCGAGCGTCCCACAAGGCCGTCAGGACGACGTGAGCCCAAAACTGTGTCCCATCGGCTCGCAGACGAGGTCCTTCTACTTCGAGTTTGTTATGGGCGATCGCCTGACGTAATTCTTCGAGGGGTTTGCCTTGCTGGCGATCTTCGGGCAGAAAAAAGCGGGAAAAATGCCCGGAGATGGCTTCTTCGGCTTTGAGGCGGTGAATATTTTCCGCTCCGGCATTCCAACTAACGATCGACCCGGTCGGATCGAGTAAATACAGCGCGTAGTCTTTGAGTCCTTCCAGGAGCAAATGCAACTGTTCTTCACTCGCTTGCAAAGCTTCTTCCACTTGTTGGCGAGCGACGATTTTGCGTCCGACGGATTGAAACTCAACCAAGCGTCCGTCTCGATCGAAAATGGCGCGATCGATCCACTGCTGCCAGTTCTTTTCCCCCGATGGTGCGGTGGATTGATGAAAGTGGATGACTTCTGGGTGAGCGGGACTGACCGATCGTAATTGTTCCTGCCAGGCTTGACGATCGCTGGGTTCGAGCCAATGCAGTACCTGAGATCCGATCGCCTCGTGAGAGAGTTGACCAGCATAACGACAATAGGCCAAGTTGGCAAATGTGAGGGTACCGTCAGGTAAGAAACGGCAGATGTAATCGGTTTGTAGTTCCACTAGGGCTTGATATCGGGCTTCGCATTCGTGCAGGGCATCGGCCATCGACTCGATCGCCGCCCGCTCGCTGCGGTCGAGGGCTGATGCCTCTCTAGAACTGCGATCGCATTCATGATTGGTATCCATTGCCTGTATATTCCTCGGCTCTCGATGAGGCGCATTTAAGCTCGCTCTCACTAGAGATCGATTTCAACTGAGTGCACCCACCTTTGAATTTCAAATAATTTCAGCAAATTTCAGCATAGAAGTTTGTGTGATTTCCGATAGATTTACCCTCCGTTTCTTTTGGCGGTTGGATACGGGAAAATCTCGAATGAATGCTACCCCTGACTACATCTCAGGTTGAGAAAGAGATAGGGCTGCGCGTGCTTTGTCAAGGGAAAAGAATCCGGGGTCTCAAAATAAATACAAGTCTGAGTTTGGGGAAGTTCTAGATTTCAGACACCTGTCAATAAATAAGCGCAAACTGCACTCGATCCAAACTTACTCCATCGGAAACGGCAACCTTGTTGCTCACAAGGCTCCTTTACTTAATAATACTGAGAATTGCTCGTCTATTGCGTTGTTTTATCCGATCGAGCCAGCGATGCATGACCCATTCCCAGATTTTCCACAAGTTCTCCACAGTCATCACTTCGAAAGTCAATGGAGTTGGAGGACCCGGAGATCTCTGAGTTCGAAAGCGCAGAATTCAGAACGGGAAACTCAGGACATTTCAGGGATACATGCATTGGGGAGAGCGAGCGTGGGTGACTCGAAATCCGATCGCATTGGGAGCGATCGCCTTTGGCATGGCTAACGCCCTTGGTCCTCCTCTCCCAGGAATAAAGATCTGATAGCCAGAAGTATTAGGACATCGGTAAAACCGAGCTGTCTCGAGCATGGGAAACTCGGGGAGATAAAGATGCTCGCGTACATTCAGACTGTCCGCGCCGGTGATGGCTACAGCGATAACAAGATCCGACTAAGAATCTGGCAGCTGGTACTGTCCGACAATTTTCTTAGCAAATTCGGGAACGTGTTGCTCCAATTTTTCGGGGTAATTGCGTTTGACGTAGAGATAGTTGCGCGTGAAATGGGAATCGATGGAAAACCGACCGTATTCCAACCCCGTGGGTCCGATGCGTTCGATGACCACCCCCATCAGCTTCGCCGCCCACATCGGCAACGTCACCCCTTTATCGTAAGCGGGAATGCTCTGCTGGACTGCTTGATGGCGATCTCCGGTGGAGGCAACCGGTTGGGTTTCGAGTTGGTCGAGGGCTAAATCTAGCATTTCTCGTCCCGTTTCGTTGCGCACGACGATCCACTGCCAGCCAAAGGGTGCGCCCATGTAACCCACCACCAAATCCGCCAACCCGTTGACGTAATCGAAACAACTCATGCACGACGGCGCAAAGACATCTTTGAGTTCTTTGGTATTCAAACCAAAAAAGGGTACTTTCTCGATCCAACCATCTTCGTGCTTGAAATGCACCCGGAAATCCTGCATGAATTCGTAGTGCACCACTGTCTCGGGAGATTTGCTCGTGGTTTCGAGAAACTTCTGCAACCCGGCGCGGGTGACGTTATCGACGCAGGGGGTTCCCAAAACGTAGAGTTTTTCTAACCCCAGTCGTTCTTCGACTTCCCGCAGCGCTTGAATCTGGCATCCCACGCCAATGACGAGCAACCGCTTCATCCCCGACTGTTCCACCTGTTCGAGTACCGACAGGTTGGGCGAGAGAGTGGGCTTGTTCACCCGGGCCGCCAGGACTTCTTCTCGGGTGCGGGCAATGACGGGTTTGGGACCGAATCGATCTTCGGGGGTATTTTGCACGCACACCACTCCCTCGACGAGTCCCCGTTCGAGCATTTCGCAGGCGATCGTACTGACAATTCCCGTCCACTGCGCTCCTTCGATCGGCTCGATTTTCCGCGCGGCCATCATCTGATGATGTACCCCAAAATACACCTCGTCATCATTGTCTAAATCGCGCTGGCGACCGTGGGTTTGGGTTTCGAGGCGATCGAACTGCTGGTTGAGAAACGCACAGGCATCCTTAACGTAATGGATGTAGTAGGTGTCGCACAGACCGCACTCGCTGCACAGTTCCTTGGCCGGACGGCGGCTACCGGCCTTGAGGGCTTTAGATTTTTTGTGTTTGGGAAAGTTGGGAGTGGTTGCACTCATGGGAAAGTCGTGATGTCCGAGGCAGGATAATCTTTTACCCAGAATACCCTAGTGCAGCACGGCAGAAATAACTGACCAGCTCTCAACTCCTGAAAGCTATGTAGACTCGGAATTTTTCATTTTTCATTTTGCATTTTTAATTCCGCGTAGCGGCACTAGTGCTTGACCGGGTGATTCTCACAAGACTGGAAATTTTGGGTCGATCCCGACCCGCCCAATGATTTTCTAGCAGTCGCCAATTTAGTTAGGACATCTGTGGAGGTGAGTAGAGGGAGCTAGGGGAGCTGGGGGAGCTGGGGGAGAGAGATACTGGTGTGAATTTGAGCTGTCCTCACCAATGTGGCAACTGCGATATGTTATGAAAGTACGATTCTAAAAGTCATATATCGATCTAAAGTCTTGTAGATCTTCTTTTCGCTCTATAATTTGCCTAAATTTTTTCATATTTGTTAAAAAAATCGAGATTTTTTCGGAAGTCTTAAGTTTTATCGAGGGATAAGGTTAAAATCAGTAGAGTCTCGTTTAAAGTCTCAACTAATTTTTAGTTTAGAAAATGAAAAACGTGAAAACTTTTAAACCAATTTCTATCTCAAATTCTTCTCCACCCAAACCCAGAACGGGATGGACGGCACTTATTGGTTTAGGAATAATTTGCCTGGGATTTGGTATCGGTTTGACGAGTAAACTATCGACTCTAACCTGCAATCGCGTCGAAACAAGCCAAATCACCTGCTCGACACTCGAAGAAGATTTGCTCGAACTCGATGTCACGCGAACAACCCTCGAAAAAGTTCAACGGGCAGAAATCCGCATTCGCCTACAAACGGCAGGTGAAACGGAAAAATTAGTGCTGGTGGGCGAGAAGCGAGAAATGAAGCTTGAAGCCTTTGATGGAAATGCTCAAGAAGCGGCGATCGCTATCAACGATTTTATTGCCGATATTAATGAAGAGTCGGTCACTCTCAGCCAAGACGATCGCTGGTTTTCTGCCTTTTTTGGTATCGTTTTAGCTATTGCCGGTTTATTCCAAACCGGGCTTTTGAAATTCTCGAATCCGAGATTGTTGAATCGATCGTGAAGAAAAAAAACGGTCAAACATTACCGAACGCGCGCCAAATTGCCTTTTGGATCCTCGCAGACATTGCCCGCAAAGATGCATTTGCCGATGTCGCGCTCGATAAGGGATTGCAACGTCATCAGCCCAGCGAAATCGATCGCAAATTTATCGCCGAGTTGGTGTATGGATGCGTTCGACGGCGACGCTCTCTCGATGCCATTATCGATGGGTTGGCGCGCAAAAAATCCGATCGCCAACCTCGGGATTTGCGGTTGATTTTACACATTGGCTTGTATCAAATCTGCTATCTCGATCGCATCCCCGACTCGGCTGCCGTTAACACCACCGTGGAACTGGCAAAGCAGAACAAACTCGGCGGACTTGCAGGTTTTGTTAATGGGATACTCCGGCAGTACCTGCGCGTCCGAAATACCCCTGACGATCCCCTTCAAAACGCGATGGAAAATCCCATGGAGGGGTTGGGCATTGCCTATAGTTATCCCAACTGGATCGTCCAAAATTGGGTCGGGCAAATTGGCATAGAAGAAACGGAGAAACTGTGCCAACTCTTCAATCGCTCTCCCGCACTCCATTTACGAATCAATCCTTTAAAAACCACCCTCGATGCGGTGGAAAATGCTCTCAAAGAACGAGGGATCGAATGCGATCGCTCTCCCTCTCTCCCCCAAGGGTTAAAACTCACCTCCGCCACCGGGGATGTTCGGGAGTTACCGGGATTTGAGGAAGGCTGGTGGACGATTCAAGATGGTAGCGCTCAGTTGGCAAGCTATCTCCTCGATCCTCAACCGGGAGAAACCATTATCGACGCCTGTGCGGCACCGGGGGGAAAAACCACTCATATTGCCGAGTTAATGGGCGATCGGGGCAAGGTTTGGGCGATCGATCGGGTGGCATCTCGCCTGAAAAAAGTGCGCCAAAATGTCGATCGCCTGCAACTGAACTCGATCGAAGTGTGTCAGGCAGACAGTCGCGATTTTCCCCAATTACAGCAGCAATGCGATCGGGTACTTCTCGATGCACCCTGTTCCGGCTTGGGAACCCTGCACCGACGCGCCGATTTGCGCTGGCGACAAACCCCCCAAATGGCTGCAGAATTGGCAACGCTTCAGGGAGAATTGCTCGCAGCGGCTGCCACTTGGCTCAAACCCGGCGGCGTTCTCGTCTACGCAACCTGCACCCTCCATCCCCCGGAAAATGAAGGTGCGATCGGTGCTTTTCTCGAAAAACATCCTCGCTGGAAAATCGATCCACCATCCCCAGAGTCTTTCCTCGCACCGTTTGTAACGCCTGCCGGGTGGTTGGAAGTTTGGCCGACTCGCCATCAAATGGATGGCTTTTTTATGGTGCGACTCAAGCACGATGGTGGTTATAGCAGTCGCAAATTTAGTTAGGACATCGGTGAAGGTGAGCAGGCAATCGCGGTGGGAGCGGGCGGAGAAAGACCCCGTTGGATTCTAAAGTCCTAATCGTCCTGGCAACTGCTATGGATATTGACAAATGACCTTGTCTGCTAAAAAGGGAACTCTGCAACAGGGGTTATGACGTTCTATTCCAGAGACGAATATCGCAGGAATTACACACCCGAAAAAAGTGACTCGATCCCCTAATTATTCGCAGTTTTCCTTCAGCCACAGTGCCAATCCACCCCCGCGTCCTCGAGCAGCGATCGCCCGTTCTCCAATCCAGAAGTAGTTAAAAAAGGCTTGTTTTCCCAAACGTTCTCGATCGAATTCTTCTCGACTATCGCTTCCACCTCGGATATTGCGATCGTAAACTTTAGTGCCAAATAACCGAACGGTCATGTGCGTAAAATCGAAAGCAAGAATATTATTGGTTTTCAGAAACTTTATCGGACCGGTGAGGGAAAATTGCAACGCACCCAGTTTGACTTGATTTTGCACCCATCCCTTCTCAAAATTATCATTGGAAGAAGAATCTGAAATGCGATCGTCTTCTGGTTCGAGAGCAGTGTAGGATAATTTAATTTTGACGAATTTGGGTAAATATCGTCCCGCACCCAGCGCAATTCCCGCTCGTTTCCGGGTTTTCTTCGTGCCGGTAATAAAACATAACCGCCAATCCCCGACTAAAGCATCGAGGGGATAAATATCTTTGCACGATTTTGCTGTTTTTTCTAAGTCTAAGAGAAGAGATACTAACTCATCAGATAAAGGTTTGTTTCCAGAGTTCGCGGCGATCGCTTCAACGGCTTTTTGAATTGATTCTATGGGAAATACCGATGCAGATTTTATCATTTTTATTGGGTTAATTGTATTGAGATTAATGTCAGTTCGGTCGCAGATGGGGGAATGCGTTCTAAAAAAATTTTTCCCAGTTTTTCGAGAAATGTATTGGCATTTCTCGCCCTCGATCTGACCGGCTCGACTTTCAGACATCCTTAACCCGAACAGAGGTTAAACTGGGGTTTATTCTTCAAAAACCGGTAGATCGAACCAGAACGTCGTCCCCACCCCCACTTCACTCACTAAGTGAATGCTGGTGTGGTGCTTGTCCATAATATTACGGACGATCGATAAACCCAATCCCGTTCCTTCGAGGGTATGAACTCGGTTTTCTACTCGGAAAAAGCGCTCGAAAATTGCCTCGCGATCTTCGGGATCGATGCCGATTCCCGTATCGGACAACTCGATGCGAATCGTACTCGATGCTTTACTATCTTGATGACTCGCAGGTAACAACGAGAGATCGTAGGCGCGAATAACTACTTGACCGCCAGACGGGGTGAATTTGAGGGAGTTGCCCACCAAATTGGCAAAGACTTGCAGCAGGAGATCGTAATGACCCAGTACCGGTGCTAAATCCGATTCGATTTCTTGGCGAAGTTCGATTCCCTTTTCCTTGGCATTCAGTTGGTAGGTGCGCAGGATTTGTTCGATCGGCTGGGCGAGTTCCACGGCATCGAGATGGTAGATGCGGCACGATTCCAACCGGGATAAATCCAATACGTCATTCACCAAGCGAGTGAGGCGATCGGTTTCATGGTTGGCGGTTTCCAAAAACTCTCGCCGTTCCGTTTCGCCGAGATCGTCGCCGTATTCGTGCAGGGTTTCGATAAAAGATTTGATATTAAAGAGCGGCGTTCTCAGTTCGTGGGAAACGTTACTGATAAACTGACTCTTGGCTTCGTTGAGTTCGGCCTCGCGGGTGATGTCCTGCACCGTCATCGCCACGCTTTTAATCTGTTCTTTTGCCGGATCGAGAACCGTGGTAATCAAAATCCGGATCGTTCGGTTGTTGGGTTGCCCCAGGGAAATGCGAAATTCACCGCCCTCCTGTTCTCCCCGCGCTACTTGGTAGAGGGGTCGCGTCACTTCCACCTGTACCTCGGTTGGCAGGGAATGCAACACGTTCGTCCCCACCAACTCTTTTCCTTCCCAGGCAAAAATCCGGCGCGCGGTGGGGTTGACTAAAATAACTTGTAACTCGGAATCGAGCAAGACCGCACCATCGGCGATCGTAGAGACGAGGGTTTCTAATTTGGCCTTTTCCGCCGTTAATTCTTCGATATTTTGCTCTTCATAGCCTTCCAACCGTTCCGCCATCTCGTTGAAGCTCTCGATTAATTCTCCTAATTCGCCGCCAAGGGGAAGATCGATCCGTTGCTTGAAGTTCTTGGCCGCAATATTTTTCACCCCCACCAACAGCTCTTTAATGGGTTGAGTGATAATCAGGGCATTGAAAACGACACCGAGGGTGACCATTACCCAAATGAGGACGAAAACGGCGATCGTCACGTCTCGAGTGAGAGTCGACGAGGTGACGACGGTGGGATTGGGGTCCGTGCCGACGGCCAAGACGCCCAGGTAATCGCCGAGATCGTCGATGAGGGGAACAAACACGTCCGTCACAACCCCGTTGGGGGTCAAATGTTGCCGTACCAAGGGTTCTTGGGAGTTGGCAGCAAACGTATCGGGTAGTTGAATCCGACGTTCGATGGTGAGAGAATTTTGAACTTGAGCGTCGGAGAAGGGAATCCCGAAGAAGATTTTTCCTTCTTTATCTGCGTAGAGGATGTAACGAACGCTAGAGGTACTGTTATAAAATCTGGCGGAGAAACGGGCAAGTTCGGTTTTATTATCGTCTGCAACCAGTCCGACGACGTTGGATGCCAGCAGCAATCCTAAATCTCGACCGAATCGAGTATCGTACAGGCGCGCATCTTCTTGGATGGTATTGACCGCCCAAAATGTAAAGCTACTCACCACCAAGGAAACCATCAGCGTTGCCGCTGCCATAAGCTTGGTCTGGAGGGTAAACTCCGACCACCAGCGCCGAATAACTTCTTGGAGTGTTTGCAGTAGAGCCAGCAAGGTGAGTATGTAAAACTTCTTAACAGCTTACGATTTTATTTTGACACGTTCTCGGAAATTCGGAACTGGGGAGAGTGAATGGACAGTTGACAATTGACAATTGACAATGGGTCAGTTGCAACGCGATGCACCCAAACCCCAAACCCCAAACCCCAAACCCCACAACCGATCCCCAAATTAGCCTACTTGCGAATGCGATACCCAATATCTCGGCGGTAGTAGCTATTTTCAAATTCAATTCGATCGACTGCCTTATAGACTTTAGAAATGGCACCGTCGAAGGTTTCCCCGATCGCCGTCACCCCCAAAACCCGTCCCCCACTCGTCAGGAGTTGCTGGCGTTTGAGGCTGGTTCCGGCATGAAACACCGTCACGTCGTCGTCGTCTTCGGCTTCGGCAATCCCGCTAATCTCTTTTCCTTTCTCGTAGGAACCGGGATAACCACCCGAAGCCATCACCACGCACATTGCAGAACCGGATTTCCACTCGATGGGAGGAAGTGCGTCCAAACGCCGTTCCGCACAGGCGAGCAATAATTCTTCGAGGGGAGTTTCGAGGAGGGGTAGGATGGCTTGGGTTTCGGGATCGCCAAAGCGACAGTTAAATTCGAGGACTTTGGGGTTGCCGTCTTCTGAGAGGATTAATCCGGCGTAGAGAACCCCACGGTAGTCGATCCCCCGGTCTTTGAGGGCGGCGACGGTGGGTTCGAGGATATCTTTTTGGATGCGGGTCATCAGTTCGGGGGTCACCAGAGGGGTGGGGGCATAAACTCCCATGCCGCCGGTGTTGGGTCCGGTGTCTCCCTCGCCGATGGGTTTGTGGTCTTGGGCAGCCAGAAGGGGTCGGATGGTGGTGCCGTCGGTGAGGGCCAAAACCGACACTTCTTGTCCGGTGAGGTATTCTTCGATGACGATCGAGTTTCCTGCCGTGCCAAACTGACCTTTAAAGGCGGCATCGACGGCGGCTTGGGCTTGTTCGAGGGTATCGGCGATGGTCACCCCTTTGCCGGCTGCTAACCCGTCGGCTTTAATCACCACCGGAACCCCAGTCATGGTCAAATAAGCGCGGGCTTCATCCCGTTGTTCTTTGGTAAAGGTTGCCCAATTGGCGGTGGGGATCTTGGCTTCTTTCATCAGGGTTTTAGCCCAGGTTTTGCTCGCCTCAATTTGCGCGCCGGCTTGAGTGGGACCGAAGACCTTAATGCGTTGTTGTTCGAGGCGATCGGTAATGCCCAACGCCAGGGGCACTTCGGGACCGACAACCACTAAATTAATGCCTTGAACCAATGCAAATCGACTGATGCCGTCAAAGTCATCGACGGACATGGGCATATTTTGGCAGTCTGCCATTGCGGCGGTTCCCCCATTTCCGGGAACGCAGACGACTTGTCTGACGTTCTTCGATTGGAGGAGTTTCCATACGATCGCGTGTTCTCGTCCGCCATTGCCAATTACCAGAACTTTCACCAAAACCTCCTGAGTACTCTGGGCAACTGCCGCAAGATCTCGCATTCTCGATCGGTTCTCTCGCCGGAGAGCAACCCCAGATGCGCGCTTTGCGTGCCACGCTATTTAATCACATTCGCGCATACAAAAAGAAGGTACTGGGTGTACCCTCTCGATTTGCTTAATCTTTTAGATTTTTGCCGGAACGATCGCAGAAGCTCGACCTACATATTTTCGAGGATCTTCTGGACGATACCCATCCCCGTAACGGCCTGCCAACCGAAAAGTCCCACGAGGGTTACGTTGAGGGCAATGTGGGTGTATCGGGCCCAGTCTTTACCGTTTTGCATCAAGGGTGCAAGGGCGGCGGAGGTGGCAATCAATCCGGTCATGCCCAGTCCCGCGAGGAGGTGGGGACCGACGAATAGCTTGCCGTTGTTAATGTAGGTGACGGCCATACCGCCGATGGTGCCAAACACCATGGTGGCAAGCAGGATGGAACCCATCTGGTAGTGTTTGACGCGGAACTTGCCTTTGACGAGTTCTTTTTTGGTGTCTCCTTCGGCCGAGCGAGTGCGACGAACTTGAATTCCGCTATAGAGGGCATAGAGGGTGAGGGCCAACAACAGCCACATCAAAATGGGATGGACGAAGTTGAGCCAGGGTTTGATGGATTCTGGAATGACCATTAGTCTTTTTTAGCGAAAGGATGGGCGATCTTTAATAAAAATTAGCATAAATACACTTTTCGTAGCGCAAAATGGTCTAAATTTCATTTGGGAATGGGGAATGGGGAATGGGGAACGGGGAATGGGGTGTGGGGTGTGGGGTGTTGGGTGTGGGGGGTGGGGTGTTGGGTGTGGGGAAAATTCATCTCCCTTGTCCCCTTGTCCCCTT
>NZ_JBRJXU010000043.1:0-33817 GCF_057467645.1 Zarconia sp. | reverse complement strand
CCCTACACCCCACACCCTACACCCCACACCCCATCCCCAAAACAGCCAACCTTAAACAAAACGAGTTAACACGATGGTTCGTCCGTTTTTTACCAATATTCGATTGCTGATTTTAACGGTAGTGATGATTCTGGCGTGGGGGATTTCCTCGTTCCAGGCATTACCCCGACAGGAAGATCCCGAACTCGTGGCTCGGAATGCGGTGGTCTTGACCGCGTTTCCCGGTGCGAGTGCGGAGCGGGTGGAAGCCCTGGTGACAGAGGTTTTGGAATCAGAACTGTCGGAAATCGAAGAAATCGATACCCTCTCGTCCAATTCGCGGGTGGGCTTTTCCACCGTTTCGATCGAACTACTGGAGACGGTGAAGAATGCCGAACCGATTTGGTCGAAAGTGCGCGATGAAATTGACGATGCGGCGGCTTTATTTCCCCCCGGAACCAGCGAACCGGAACTGGATGAAGGTTCGACGCTCGCTTACAGCGTCATTGCCTCTTTAACCTGGAATCTACCGGATGCGCCCAACTACGCCGTTCTCAGACGCTACGGCGAAGAGCTGGCGGCACTGATGCGGGGGATAAATGGTACGAAAGAAGTGGAAGTGTTTGGCGCGCCCGATGAAGAAATCCTAGTGGAAGTGAATGCCCCGGATTTAGTAGCTGTGGGACTTTCGCCGCAACAACTGGCCGATCGCATCAATTTGAGCGATGCCAAAGTGACGGCCGGTCAGTTTCGGGGGACCGATCGCAGTTTGGCGATTGAAGTCCAAAGCGAACTCGAAACCCTCGAACAGATTCGCCGCATTCCCATCCAAAGCGACACCGGACAATTTACTCGGATTAGCGATATTGCGCGGGTGAGTCGGGGGATTCGCCAACCACCGACGGATTTAGCCATCGTCAACGGCAAGCCGGCAATTGGATTGGGGGTACTGATGGAATCGGGACGGCGGATCGATATCTGGGCCGTTGGGGTGCGCGAAGAACTCGATCGTTTTCGCGATCGCCTCCCCCAGGGTATTAGTTTAGATGTCATTTTCGACCAAAGCGGTTACGTGGAAGAGCGCATCAGCGCTTTACTGGGAAACCTCTTGTTTGGTGCGGGACTGGTGGTAGCCGTTGCGCTGGTGGGGATGGGTTGGCGATCGGCTTTAGTCGTCGGTGCGGCACTTCCCCTAACGATTCTGGCGGTGTTTGGTTGGATGACGGTGACTGGGATGCCCATTCACCAAATGTCGGTCACCGGTCTGATTATTGCCTTGGGACTGTTGATTGACAATGCCGTGGTGGTGGTTGATGAGATTCAGGTGGAGATGCGTCATGGCGAAAAACCCCTCCAAGCGGTGGTGAAAACGGTGGATTATCTGAAAGTGCCGCTTTTTGCCTCAACCCTAACCACGGTACTGACATTTTTACCCATTTACCTGCTACCCGGTGGTGCGGGGGAGTTTGTCGGTTCGATCGCCCTGGGGGTAATTTTGTCGCTGATTACATCCTTTGCTCTTTCCCTGACGGTAATTGCCGCCCTGGCAGGACGGATGCTCGGGGATACTTACAGCAAAGCTGCCCAGCTATACGGTCAAAATAAACCCGATCGTGAATTGCCATCTCATCCAACCCAACCTCGCGGCATCCTGCCATCGATTCAACGATTCTTGCTCAAACCGGGGGCATGGTGGAACGACGGTTTCTCCTCGCCCCAGTTGGGACGCATCTATCGCTGGAGTCTCGAACGAGTGACGGCACGACCGCTATTTGGGATTGCCCTGACGATGGTGATTCCCTTAATGGGCTTTATCATGGCCAGTACGTTAGACGAGCAATTTTTTCCCCTCGTCGAGCGAGATCAGTTTCAAATCGAGGTGGAATTTGCCAGCGCTACGGCGATCTCCCGGACTCAGGAAAAGATACTGGAAGCTCGCGAGTTGATTCTCGAACATCCCAACGTGAAAGAGGTTCACTGGTTTATCGGCGAGAGCGCGCCCAAGTTTTACTACAACTTCATCGCCTCGCGGGAAAATCAAGCTCAGTACGCCCAGGCGATGGTACAGCTTCATTCCGGGAAGGGGGCGCAATCGCTGATTCACCAGCTGCAAGACGAACTCGATCGCGCGTTTCCCGATGCTCGAGTCCTCGTCAACCAGCTTCAACAAGGACCGCCCTACGATGCACCGGTGGAAATGCGAATTTACGGTCCCAATCTGGAGGAGTTGCGACGAATTGGGATGGAAGTGCGAGGCATTTTCACTGAGATTGCCGATGTCACCCACGCGCGAGACGATCTGACGGAAGTTCAGCCGAAAATCGGACTCTACGTCGATGACGAACAAGCCCAGCAGGCGGGATTGGATAATACGGCGATCGCTCGCCAGTTGGATGCTTATCTCGAAGGAAGCGTGGGCGGATCGATCCTCGAATCCACCGAAAATCTGCCGGTGCGCGTGCGACTGACGAATACCGATCGCGCCGATCTCGATCGAATTGCCTCCCTGGATTTGCGACCCGATCGCGCCACCGATCGCAATTTCCGCCCGACTTCCGCTTTGGGGGAATTCAGCCTGGAATCGGAGTTAGCCGTGGTGGCGCGCCGCAACGAACAGCGGGTGAATACGGTGCAGGCGTTTATTACGGCGGGGGTGTTACCGTCAAAGGTTCTCGCCGAGTTGAAGGCTCAACTCGCCGATCGCGATTTCCAACTACCACCGGGGTATTGGTACGAGTTTGGGGGAGAAGATGCCGAACGCAATAGCGCCGTGGGCAACCTCCTCCTGTTCGTACCGCTGCTGGTGTTGGTGATGGTTACCGCGTTAGTGCTGTCCCTGGGTTCGTTTCGGCAAGCGGGAATCGTGGGGGTGGTGGCCGTTGCCTCGATCGGGATGGCACAGTTTGCCCTCTGGGCGTTTGGTTCGGTGATGGGCTTTATGGCGATCGTCGGGAGTATGGGTCTGGTGGGGATTGCCATTAACGGGGCGATTATCGTCCTCTCGGCATTTAATGAAGATTCTGAAGCTGCTCGGGGCGATCGCCGCGCGGTGGTTCAAGTAACCCTCAAAGCCACTCGCCACGTCCTGACAACAACGATTACTACTATTGTCGGATTTATCCCCTTGGTTGCCAGTGGCGATCCGTTCTGGATGCCTTTGGCGATTGGGATTGCTGGGGGTGTTGGGGGTTCTCCGATTTTGGCGCTGTACTTTACCCCAGCGGCGTATTTACTCCTAACTCGCGGTAAATCTAAATCGAAAGGCGATCGTCCCGTCACGGTGGAAGAGCATCCATCGGAACCAATTCTATTGGAAGGCTAATCGCTTCGGGAGCTTCCCTTGCTCTCGGAGGCTGGGGAGGATGGGAAAGCTTCGGAAGCTAAATCTTCTCCTGTTTCCCCCGTTGATACGAATTAACGCGGCGTGCAATCTTTTTGCGCTCGAAAGGATGGTGAGCGAGTCGAAAAATCCCCCATTCCCCATTCCCCTCGTGTTGTTAGGTTTTGGATCGACAAGTTGCACATGGCGTAATGAACAATAAATAGCCGCGCATTCCCCTTCTAAATCTATGATTTAGTGGGGGTTAGCGGCTGTGGCGTATCTTGGTTTTGGATGTAGTGTTTCACTACCTCAAGGGATGCGCCACCCGTCGAAACAGCACAGTAAGCTTTGCTCCAAAATTGAGGCTTTCCCCAATAGAACTGAGACAAGTGTTTGCCGAATTGCTGCCTCATTTTACGGCTGGATACAGATTTGAGGGAATTCACCAGTACAGAGGTCGCCACCTTGGGAGACACATCGACGAGTAAATGCACGTGGTCGGTTTCACCGTTAAACTCCTCAAGCTGACACTCCATGCCTTTACAGATAGAACTCATACACTCTTCCATCACTTCAAGCATCTCGGGAGTAATGGCCGATGCGCGGTACTTGGTGACGAAAACTAAGTGCAGGCTAATTTTATAAACACAGCTTCGCCCTTTGTTGAGTGAGTGTTTCATTCTTTCATACTAACAAGCTATAATGCCAGTATGGTAACTCGACGCATCACCTACCAGCTATATCCCAACACCACTCAACTTCATAGGTTGTACCAGTTTCGGCGACTCCACGCCTATCTGTACAACGCCTGTATAGAGCATCGTCGCACCAGTTACCAGCGTTTCGGGGAATCTCCAAGCTACTACGACCAGCAGAACCTGTTACCGGAGTTCAAGCAATGCTGGCCCGAATACAAGGAGTTGGGTTCTCACGCCCTGCAAGCCACGGTCAAGCGGGTTGACTTTGCTTACCAAAGATTCTTCAAAGGTCTGGGTGGCTACCCCAAGTTCAAATCGATTCGGCGCTACTCAGGATGGACGTATCCGTGCAAGTCTGGCTGGAAAGCTCTGACCAACGGCAAACACGGAGCCTTGAGGATTACCCATCTCGGTGACATCCGAATGCGGGGACAAGCTCGGACTTGGGGAATCCCCAAAACCTGCACCCTGTTCCTCAGAGCCGGGAAGTGGTACGCCTCCATCACCGTGGAGTGTGCTCCACAGCGTCAGACCGGAACCGGGGCAGTCGGGATTGACTTTGGGGTAGTGTCTGCTCTTTCGCTCAGTAATGGAACCCAAATCAATGCGCCCCGATTTCATCGGCACTCAGGGATTCCCAAACTACAAAAACAACTCAGGAGGAAAACTAAATTTTCTCGCGCCTGGAAACGGATTCAAGCACGAATCAGGAGCGCTCACCGCAAGGTTTCTCAGCAACGTCACAACTGGAGTCATCAAGTCGCCGCACAGATTGTCAGCAGTCATAGCCTGGTGGCGACAGAGAAGCTCAGCATTAAGGGAATGACGAGCGCTGGGAAATCTCACTCGCAGCGCGGTCTTAATCGGTCGATGTTGGATGTGGGGATTAGCAATCTCACCGACCTCATCAAATACAAGTTGGGCGAAACCGACGGGGTCTTCGTGGAGGTTCCGACCCATAAGGTCAAACCGTCTCAAACTTGCCCCAATTGCACTCATCAACGCAAAAAGTCTCTATCGGAACGCACCCATCACTGCGACCGGTGCGGGTACACCCAAGACAGAGATGTGGCAGCAGCACAGGTGATGCGCGGGCAGGGCGTTAGGAACTAGCGTCCTTAAGCGTGGAGAAAATAGCTCTACTTCGACTCACTGCGGTGAGGCAGTGCGGTCTTGACGGTTTCCGTCGAGGAGCAACTGCCGAACCCGTAAGGGTGGGTTCAAGCAACTTTCTTCGTCGAAGCGCCGGAAACTCCCACGCAAATCTTTGATTTGGTGTGAGTAGTTCATTAACTACCAGTTCCACATCACCGGATTATCGTCCAAGTAGTCAGTCACTCCCCGCCCGATCGAATCAATAACTTTGATATCTTCTTCACTCAAGCGAACTGCCATCGCTCCGGCATTATCCATGACTTGTTGGGCATTGCGCGACCCCGCGATCGCGCAAGTCTGAGGTTGGGCAATTAACCAAGCCAGGGATATCTGGGCAAGGGTACACTGGTAACGATCGGCAATCGACCGCAACTGCTCAACCGCCTGCAGCGCCCGATCGTAATTCTCTCCCTGAAACAGTTTGTTATCGATACGATTGTCCTCTCGAGCAAGCTGATGACCGGGGCCAAACTTGCCAGTTAGCAAGCCTTGAGCCAGAGAAGAGTAAGCCAAGATTGTAATTTGGTGCTGGACGCAATAACCCGTAATTTCCGGTTCAATTTTGCGCCAAAAGAGAGAATAGGGCGGTTGCAAACTGTCGATACGTCCATATTGACTGGCCTCCTCCAACTGGGCCAGGGAAAAGTTGGAGACACCAATCGCCCGGATTTTACCTCGCTCCTTCAGTGCGTTCAGAGCCTCCATCGTCTCGGCAACAGGCACTATTTCGCTACCAAAAGACCCAGCCGGCCAGTGGATTTGGTATAAATCCAGATAATCGGTTTGAAGGTTTTTCAGGGAGCGATCGCAAGCATCGAGTACCTGCTGGTAGCCCAGATGGTTGCAAAAGACCTTAGAGGCCAGCTCAACCCGATCTCTAGGCCAACCTTGTAATGCTTGGGCAATGATGCGTTCGGAGTAACCCTCGCCGTATTCCTCGGCCGTGTCAATCGTTGTCATACCCACCTCCACCGCTGCTCGAATCGCTTTAGTGGTTTCGGCATCATCAATATCGACCCACATATCCCGTCCTGCTTGCCAGGTGCCCAGGAGCAGAGGAGCGATCTGTACGTCGGATTGACCCAGTACTCGTTTTTGCATGGAAGATTTACAACCGCTAAGACCTAAGAAAAATTGGAGAAATTAGTTTTCCGTTTTACCATTGCCGTGTCATCATTTGAACTCTTCAGTTAGCGGAGAAACAATATACCTGTCCACTCCATAGGGAGTCGCAACATCCTTCACGGGAAAACGCTTCATTTTCCAAGAACCATTGAGCTGGGAACCACAATCATTGGGATCGAAACGACCTGTAAGCCATCCTTGAGTCTCCCCTTCCGTCGTTGTCTCAATGCGGAAAAAGTTCCACATCATATTTGCAACATCGTGAATGCGAAGTGTCGGGTCAGACGGCTGGGGATCGGCGATCCCAAACCAGCATTCAGGACTTTCTGCATCAGCGACACAAGGATCGTAACATCCCACCCAGACCCAAACAAAGACCAGACGATTCACTTTCCCAGCAGGATAATCGTCAATATATAGGTCTTCTACAAGGCAATCTTTGTCGATATAAAAACGACCGTACCAGGGTGATAGCCAGTTATTATAAGTATGTCGATCGTATAGAGAAAAATCAGTTGAATGCACAAAAACCCGATTTTTCGATATTGGCACAAACTGCTTGCCTTTTTCTCCGTATTCCAGGTGCTTATCTAACCTTTCAAACAGCGTTTCGAGCGATTCATACCAAGTCAACAGATTCCTGTAACTTTCAGGTGCTTTATCTATCCAGCTTTTCTCGACAAACATATCTCCAATTCCCGTAAAATTAAACCAAAAAAATAAATCTATTCCCAGATACTTGAGAATTCAACAGCCACGACTCTTCTCATTAGCCAAGATAATTTAATTAGTTCTAAAAAATAATCTTATGATGACCATCTATCATCGATGTTGAATTTCGTCATATTTTTGAGTCAGTGGAGAAACAATATAATGGTGAATTCCATATGGAGTAGAAGCATTCCTCAAAGAGAAACGTTTGAGTTCCCACAATCCATTGACTTGAGACCCGACATTATTAGGATGCAAGCGTCCCTTAATCCATCCGTCAGGAGTTTCTTCGATCGTTGCTTCAATTCTCAAGAACTTGTATATCATATCCGCAATATCATAAATACGAGTTTCGGGATCGGAAGACTTAGTTTCTGCAACTCCAATCCAGCATTCAGGTTGTTTTGCATCAGAGACTAGCGGATCTTCGCACCCTAACCATATCCAAGCAAACGCTAGATGACTGACTTTGCTTGCAGGATTATCGTCAATCGGAATATCTTCTAACAAACAATTAGTATCGACGTAAAACCGACCATACCAAGGTGACAACCACGTGCTATATGGGTGCTTGCTGTATAAGGCATAGTCATTTGAATCTACAAAAATTCTGTTTCTCGATACAGGCAAAAACTTTCGACCGACTTCTCCATATTCTAGATGCTTATCTAAGGTTTTATAAAACGTTGTAATGTACTCGTAACATGCGAGCATATTGCTATAACTTTCAGCAGCTTTATTGATGCCAACTTTTTCTTCAGACATATCTCAATTTCTAGTCTAATTTAAACGCAAAAAATAAATAATATAATTAAATCAAGGGAATGAGGAAAAGAAAAAACTGTACTTTTCGGATACGATCGACGCGATAACAGCTTTACCCATTCAAAATTCAGGAGAGCTATCTAATTGCCTAAAGACTTCACTGCGTGGAGCGATAATTTTATAAAATACAATATTTGTCAACCCCAGGACCTGAATCGTTACAAATTAATACTATATTTAGAGTGACTATTCTACACAACTTAGAGCCTCGGTTCATCAGGAAGAGAAGTTCATCGCTAAACTCTGTCAACGCAAATTAACGACCGCCGGTCGAGCTAAACTGCGAGAAAGAGTGACGATCGAACATCGCCTCTCAGATTGGTCCTTGGCAAGGGGAGAAAGCTCGATACATTGGAGTGCGTCAGAACTTATTTGACTTACACCGCACGGCAGTTGTCAATAATTTAGCCCAACAAGAGCTAATTCAATCATGAAATACTGGCTGTATCCCATTCACCCAATTTTGATGTGGGTATTATTCGTCCTCGTACTCTATGCGTTTTACTCGGGCGTGCAAGTTCGTCGCACCCGCATGGCAACTGGGGAAGCCAGAAAAACACTAAGTCGAGAGCGATTCGATCGCACTCACTATCGACTGGCTTCGGCACTGCTGGCTTTGATGACCCTCTCGACTTTGATGGGGATGGGGGTTGACTATCTCAATACCGGTCAACTGTTCGTCAGTTTTCACTTGATACCGGCCGCGATCGCGATCGCCTTGATGGCTTCTACCGCCGCCCTTGCCCCCTGGATGCAACAAGGCAAAAGTTGGGCGCGCAACGTTCACTTCGGATTGGGAATTGCGATCGCCGGTGTCTTTAGCTGGCAAGTATTCTCGGGGTTCTACGTGATTTGGGAGATTATCACCGGGCAGTCGTAGCTCGATCGAAATTATCCAAAGCTTCTCAAACACTTTAATATTCCGGACTGGCATCCTGTCTGCGTGCAGGATATAAAGAGTGACGTTGTCGTCGGGGAATTTTTCTCTGACGACCGGGAATAACGATCGTGACTCATCTAGGAGAAGTCTTCAACAATGCAATTTCCGCTCTGGCAATATCTCAAACAACCCTTATTTGAGGTCAAGCATCCAGTTATTCTCAATCCCGTTCGATACTGGCAAGCATATAAGATTCAATATCTCAAGCGTTGTGTCGAAAATGCTTTTTTAGAGCAGTGTTGGCATTACGATTATCAGGATTTTGTCACGAAATACCATTACTCGGTCGATCGCAACTATCTTGAGGAGAATCATTTGGCTTTGCTGGAGGCTTGTTGGTTGCGGAATCCTCAGTCTCGCCGTCGTTATTTATTTGATGAGAGATTTTGACAACCTCTCTTGCTCCCCGTATAACAGTTACAGCTATTGACTTGGAGATGGGGTTAACCCACCAGCATTTTTCTGCCCTTGCTCTCCTGTCCCCTTACTCACCTTTACGATCGCCCTTACGGCTGAAACATCACAGTTTTCGGTGCCAGTACCCATTCCTCTTCAACTTGCCGAAACTCCCCCATCCCCAAAAATCGATCGTCTTCTCGATAGACACAACGCACCAAATCATCGGGTTCCGGGGGTAGAGGAACTTCCAATCCTTGAATTTTCTGTCCCTGACACCAACGGCGCGCCACCGTCTCTTCAAGCACCAGCGAGGGTAAATGGGCGATCGCTTTTTCGGGGGGAATGGGTTGAAAACTGTCATCTTCGATCCGATCGCCCAATTCTTCCAGGGTCATACTTTCCCCCAGATCGAAGCCGCTACTTTGCGTTCGCACCAACTTCGCCAGAGTGCCCCCCGTTTGCAGGATCTCCCCCAAATCCCGCGCGATCGCCCGAATGTAGGTTCCGCCACCGCAAGCAATCTGTAAGTCTACCTCGGGAAACTCTCCCGATCGCCAATCGAGAACCTCAATCCGATAAATTTCCACTAACCGGGAAGGTACGTCAACCTCTTGACCCGATCGCGCCAAATCGTACAGCCGTTTTCCCCCCACCTGAATCGCACTATATTTTGGGGGAATCTGCTCGATCGTGCCTGCAAATTTTGCCAGGGCGGTTTTAACCGTTGCTAAATCCAATTCTGTCACCGGTTCGGCACCCAGAATTTCCCCATCGAGATCGTCGGTAGTGGTGCAAACCCCCAAGCGTACCGTGGCAAAATAGGCTTTGTCGTGCCTCAAATACTGAAGCAGTCGCGTTGCCGGCCCCAGGGCGATCGGCAAAACGCCCGTCGCTAGCGGATCGAGAGTACCGCCATGTCCGATGCGTTTGAGGCGCAGCAGGCGGCGCAACTTCGCCACACAGTCGTGGGAGGTGAAATTGACGGGTTTGTTTAAGTTGACAAATCCGATGTGAGATGGGCGATCTCCGCTCATTTTTTCCTGAGTTTTTGCCAAGGACAGAGTAACTTAGAATAAGTGGTTTTTAGGGGTATTCGCAATCATGTTTTTCTTCTGGCGTGACACACCAGTAGATAGATTTTGGGTAAAAGGTTGGGTTAAAGGAAAGATGGCCTGGAACGACAAAGCCGATCGAGGAGGAACGTTGCACAAATCGCGGCAGAAATCGCGATCGGTTTTTTGGGACTTTTTTGGGCAAGTTCGATCGCCTCAGACCCCACAAAATCCCAGCTATCGACACTTCCTCCCTACAATGCTTGGCTCGATCGCCTTGGCGTTGGGAACCCTTGCCGCCCCAGCCGAAGCCGCCGATCGCATCTTCGCCTCCTACGCCGTCATCGAACGCTCGATTTCCGTTTCCGCCCTCGAAGCCTACGCCAAAGAAGGAACCCTCGACGAAGATTTAGCTGTTTACGCTCAATTCATTCCTCCAGAAACCCTAGAACAGTTACCCGAAATTCTCCTTGCCCGCGCCGAAATCGATCCGGTGGTCATTTCCCAGTTTCTCTACACCAGTCAAGGGGAAGTTTTGCTCAAACGATTGGGTGAGGTGATTCAGTCGGGATCGGGGGGCTCGGGATTTTACGGATTGCGGGCGGCACTGATTTTAGCAGCCGCCGATGAAGAAGGCTTGACGCTACTGAACTTGTTGCGGAAATTTCCCACCCCTGAAATGCGGTTGGATTTATTGCGGGCCGTGGAAATGGCCGATGAGTTGCAAGGACTGGTCGATCGCAGTGCCAAAGCGATTTCCGGCGTGATGAAACTTGCCGAAGAGCAAGCCCAAGCCGAACTCGATCTGTTGCCGGAAACCCCCCTGGAACTGGAACAGTCGGGTAACTTGAGTTGGGAGAAGCGATCGTTCCGCCTGAAAGATCGGGTGCGCAAAACCCTTCTCGATCCCAAAGGTCGGTACGTGGATGTAGATTTATACTTGCCGAAAGTCGCCGACGCCCAAACGAGTCCGACGATCGTTATTTCCCACGGGTTGGGGTCCGATCGAGGAACGTTTGCCTACTTAGCAGAACATCTAGCCTCTCACGGCTTTGCGGTGGTGGTTCCCCAGCATCCCGGTAGCGATGCCCGCCAGTTAGAGGCGTTGCTGACGGGGGTAGCGCGAGAGGTGACCAAACCCATCGAATTTGTCGATCGACCTTTGGATATCACCTTCGTTCTCGACGAACTCGAACGCCTGTCCCAGGAGAATCCGAATTTTGCGGGCAAGCTGGATTTAAAACGGGTGGGGATACTCGGTCAGTCTTTTGGCGGCTATACTTCGTTGGCACTGGCGGGGGCACCGATTAATTTCGCCCAACTCGATACCGACTGCGCGCGGGAGGAAGAATCTTGGAACGTATCCATCTTTTTGCAATGTCGGGCGCGGGATTTGCCCAGGGAGGAGTATCCCCTGCGAGACGATCGCATCGTTGCCGCGATCGCCATTAACCCCATCGATAGCGCCGTGTTTGGACGAGACAGCCTCAGCCAAATCCAAATCCCGATCGCCGTCGTTGCCGGTGGTGTGGATACCGTCGCCCCAGCCCTGGACGAACAGATTCGACCGTTTACCTGGTTAACCTCCCCCGAGAAGTATCTGATTATGATGCAAACGGGCACTCATTTCTCCACCCTGGCAGAGTCGCCCAACGAAGAAGGCATTCGAATTGAGTATCCCCCCGAAGTGATCGGACCCAATCCAGCATTAGCCCAGCGCTATACGAAGGCGTACAGTCTGGCGTTTTTTGAAACTCACATTACCGGTCGATCGGAATTTAAACCCTATCTGAGTGCCGCCTATATCCGCGAGATCTCACAAGATCCGATTCCTATGGGTTTAGTACGATTCCTTGACGAAACTCAATTGGACGCTTTACTCGATTAATGCTGAGTGCTTCATGCGATCGGACATAGGCGCGAAAAAGGGTGAAGGGAGAAGGGTTAAGGGGGAAAGGGAGAATCAATTTTCCGGATTGCCTGAAAATCCCCAAGAGGAACCCAAAGATGGCGAATCTTTGATTTTTAAAATCGCCGATCGCCTGCGAAAAGAAAAACTTCCTGGGCTTCGACGAACGAACGTGCGATCTGCTACAGTTTGGTGGGTCACGATCGCGTCACGATAAAAACAGACGTGGCGATCGGATTGACAAACGATTGAGCGCGAGAGTATCTCTTCACTCGCATCATGATTCGGGATGCATCCATCGCAATTTCAGATTGGGAGATTGCCAACAAACAACCCTAATTCCACCGGGATAAATTAGGCTGTCGCCAGTTTCAGCAACACAAAGAGCCAGCTCGCTTCACCTTTCACCCATCGACCTCTCCTACAAAAGGGGGAAAGCAGACAGGAAAAAAGAGCAAGGGGCGATCGCGCACCAATCTGAAATCGAACATCTAAAATCTCCAACTCCTCAACACCTGCGCCCGCGAAGCGCTATAGAAGTATGAAACCCCGAATTATTGTCTGCGGCTTAGGTCGCACTGGGTATAAAATTTTTTCGCTGTTGCGGCAGCAGGGAACCTTTGTCGTCGGTATCAGCAATCGACCGCTGCCCCAGGAAACGGAAAATATCGTTGTGGGGGATGCTCGATCGACCGCAACCTTAATCGCGGCTGGGGTTCTCGACTCTCATACCCTAGTGCTGGCCAGTTCCGACGATTCCCTGAATCTGGCGATTTTAGTACAAGCGCGCCTCCTCAATCCGAAAATCTACGTCGTTAACCGCCTTTTTAACGCCAGTTTGGGCGATCGGGTGGATTGCACCTTGAACGCCCACGTCAGTCTGAGCGTTTCTGCGTTATCCGCCCCCGTGTTTGCCTTTGCCGCCCTGGGATCGCAAGCCATCGGTCAACTGACGCTGTACAATCGCGTTTGGCCGATGTACGAAGAATATATCGACGAAAACCATCCCTGGAACGGGGTTTCTCTAACAGACCTCTGGGACGATTTGTCTCGAATGTTGATTTACTACCTCCCCACCTGGGGTCGCACCGATCTGGTTTCTGCGGTGGTTGAGGGCAAGCGGTTACAAGTCGGCGATCGTCTCATCATCGCCACTCAACCCAACGTTCGGGTCAACAAATCCCTGCGGCACAAATTCATGCAACTGCTGGTACGCTTGCGACAATTGCGCCAGCAAACCCAATCAGCCGTCTTGGTGGTTTTGACGCTGTTCCTGACGATTCTCGTTGCTACCCTCACCTATACGGCGATCGATCTCGAAACCTCCCTCACCGATGCCCTCTATTTTTCCGTGGGCATGATTACCGGGGCGGGGGGACTCGAAGAAGTTGCTGAGGAAGCCCCGGCATACATCAAACTGTTTACGGCGGCGATGATGCTGGTGGGGGCGGGTGTCATCGGTATTTGCTACGCCCTCCTCAACGATTTGGTGCTGGGAACGCGCTTCCGGAAGCTGTGGAAAGCTGCCCCCATTCCCCCAAAAAATCACTACATCATCTGCGGGTTGGGGGGGATTGGCATTCAGACGGCGAAGCAACTGCAAATGAATGGATTTGAGGTGGTTGCCATCGAGTGCAATCCCAACGGTCAGTACGTGGGGACGGCTCAATCTCTCAATATTCCCGTCATTCAGGGTAACGCCAGCGTTCCCGAAATTCTGAGTGCGGCCAATATCGAGACCTGCGAAGCTTTGGTGGCCGTCACCAACGATGACATGACGAACTTGGAAATCGCCTTGACGGCGAAGGGGTTAGTGCCGAACTTACGGACGATCGTCCGCGATCGCGATCCCCAGTTGGCCTTGCGGGTTCAGCAGGTGTTCGAGTTCGACTCGGTTCTGTCTCCCATTGAATTGGCGGCCCCGGCTTTTGCCGCTGCGGCATTGGGGGGAAGAGTGTTGGGAAACGGCATCACTGCTGGCAGCCTATGGATTGCCCTGTCAATGAAAATTACGACCGAACATCCCTTTTGCGGTCAACGAGTCAAAGATGCGGCGATGCAAAGCGATTTCGTTCCCCTGTATCTGAAAACTCCCTGCCAGATGTTCCACGCTTGGGATTTGCTTGAAACTCATCTGTGTGCCGGGGATATTCTTTATCTGACGATTCCCGCCAATCGTTTGGAACAGTTATGGCGGGTGTCTCCAGCTCAATTTATTGACTTAACGAAGAAATAGAGTTGTTGGGAATCGGATACTGAACCTCTCCCGGCTGGAAGCACGGGAGGTTCCAAACTGTGCTCTAACTTCTAGCCCGATTTTGGCATACCTGGTTAGAGGATTTGGAATCACAGGAGATCGACTCTGAGGATGAATGACTCAGCCTAGGTTCGGACTTGCCTACTTGTTCGTCGATTTTTGACTTATATCGTTGCCATGCCTCCTGTAGGAATGGTTCCATCTCCTCGAAGCTTCCTTGAACTTCATGCATTGACAACTCGTCATCATTTACGTATCTCGCTAAGAACGCACTCCATAAATCACGATGCGCTTCAAACCCACTTAAATCTCGATGTACTCGCTGCGATAGCGATTTTTTAATCCGCGTACCGTCTAAGTGAGTCTGCGATAATGCAGTACGTCTTGTGGAGAATTCTACGAACGATCCACCAGCACTTGCAGCCTTGCGTTTCAGTTCAGATTGGAATAATCCTGGTGACTTAGAAGCGATCGCTTTACCCCATCGCTTTTGCCACCCTCTAACCGATACTTTCTCGGTTTTAATGTGCTTACCATGTTGAAGCACTTTGTTCACCAAACCACGATTTTGTGACTGGGTATAAGCAGCCTTTCTACGTTGAATCTCACGTTTCTTAGCTGCATCTTTTTGGTAACGTTTGGAACGAACTTTAGCTCGTTTACCATTAATAAACTCACCTTTTTTCGTAACCTTCTTTCGCCCTCTACAAGCTTCAAAATTCGACTCGTAGCAGTCTGGATTATTTACACGTTGCGAGCGTTGCATTCTACGCTGAATCGCTTTTATTTCCCGGTCGTAAGACGGTACTTTCTCAGCGAAAGGTAATAAGTCAGCATGACTATCGCCAACGATTGCAACGTTTGAAATGTTCAAATCAAGACCGATAACACCGTCACCGACAACATTGTTCGGCTTTTGATACGGAGTTCCTTCATGGATGAGCTGGACGAACCATCGTTTCTTACCGTTTAACACCCTCCACAAGATGCGGACGTACTTAACCGGAGATTCAATCCCATGTTTAATCACCGGCTCGTTCAAGTCGATAATCGGAGCAATATTCAGACCACACCACACGACCTGTTCATTTTTCCAACGTAGTCCCTGTTTGTTAGACTTACCCTCCATTGAAGAAAACTGGGATGCACCTTTGAATCGAACTTTACGAGCCTGACCAAGTAACACTTTTTTTGCAGCATTGAACGCACGGGTTGCGATTTTCTGCTGGGTATTAGCATCGACTTTTTGTGCGATCCAATTTGACCCGTTAGCCACATTTTTAGCGTATGCGTGCAGGTCATACTCAGAGAATCGATAAGCTTTCCAAGCTTCGTTAAACGCTTTTTTGCGTTTGGCATTAGGCTTACCTTTAACAGTCCGAGGCATTGCTTTAGCTCGACAATACAACTCGGATTCCCGAATCAAGCGCACTCGAACCATCGCTTCATTTAAGCAAGTATTGTAAAGTCTGAGTCCGGCGTTAAACCGAGCTTCAAGTTCTCTATTCTGTTTGCTGTCTACCTTGAGTGGCAATTCAGTAATGAAAGATGGCGTTTTCGAGCGTGGCATCATTCGTATTTTTAGTTGATGTGTTCGACCTATCTACATAATAACCGGATAAGATAATAGTGTCAATAGGTTTTAGCTATCAACAAAAAGATCGTGAAGAAGGAATCCCGAAACTACCGCCATAACCGACATTCGGTCGGTTCCGCGACTGTTCATTTAATCTGGATACCAAAAAGGCGACGTAGCGTACTGGTAGGAGACGTGAAAAAGAGACTGGCAGGTATCCTAACCGATGTGGCGAAAGAGAAAGAATGGATTATTAAGGCGATGGAAATAGCCCCGGATCACATTCATTTGTTAGTTGAGTTCGACCCATCAACGGCAATAAACCAAGTGGTGAAAGGGTTTAAAGGGTGCTCTTCTCGACTTTTAAGACAGGAATTTCCGCACTTGATGAAGATGCCTTCGCTTTGGACGCATTCGTATTTTTACGACACGACAGGCAAGGTAAGTAGCGCAGTGATTGAAGAGTACATAAACGATCCTCATCATTATTGATTGACAGGCGGCTAAAGCCGCTATACCGCTCAGCTTCCACCCCGTTCTAAAGAGACGGAGCTACCGCTTCGCTCTCTTCTTAGGTGTCCGGTGAGGGTGGGGTTTGGGGCTGCACGGGTTGACCCTGAGCCAATCCCTGTATCATTTGCGAGAATCTCCCATCGGCGAGACACGAGGCGAATTTGTCAACCCTCAAATTTTCAGTAATATTGCGGAATGAGTGGGGGCGCGGAAGAAGAAATATCCGTATAAGTTTTGACAAAACTGTGGAAGTTGAAGAGTGCTTTATCAAAAAATGAGAGTGCTTTATCAAAAAATGATTGAACTATATTGATTCTTGATATTATTTATTTTTTTTTACGGAAAATACTGATAAAACTTAAGTTCGTGTAAGAGTAATCTTAAGTCACTTCACTATTTTTTTTTATTTAGCCCGTTTCTGTATATTTTTTAAAAACTTAGCTTAAAGTTTTTAACAGAGTGATATCTCTTGTGTAAAGATTCAATCCTGTATCCGGCAGCTAAACCTCCTCTAATTGCAATTTTAGATCTGTCTTTCAAGTTGATTAGTACTGGTACTTACACGCTTTATCAACAAAAGCGATCGGGGTAAGTGTCCTGAAGCTCAAGTATTGTTTAATTTCTCACCCTTAAAAGAGTCCTAGAAAAATCAGGTCTCATTCCCGCACGTCAGAACTGCATACCTTCAGAAAAGAGAAAACAAATGGCAGACGCAAATATCAACATCTTCAATGATGGCCAGCATTACGTCACCGGCGAATATAGTGTGGTCTTCGAGCTAATAGCAGGACCCGTGGACGGACAGTTCGATTTTACCATCAGCGGCTTGGTAGATTTATGGTCAATCTACGAGGAGATAAAAGATAAGGACGACTCTGAGTTCAGCAATGGGAAAGTTATCCTGTCGAATGAGTATTGGGCTTGGGTGGAATATGACGAAGATGATGCCACCGATAGCGACGGGATCGCGATTGATGCTGATGACTGGGACGATGCCTCCTATGGAACGTACGAAGGCTCGAGTTTTGAGAAGGCCGGGTTGCGCTCGGTCAGTGCCATGTATGGCTACTTCGTCAACGTGGGCGATTTATACAATATCGCCGAGAATAGCGGCACCTTCTTTCCTCAATTTTCGGAAGATGACTCACTGTACGGCGATCGCAGAACCAATCTAATCTATGGCGGCGACGGGAATGACGCGATCTATGGCGGTGACACCACCAAAACCTACTGGGACATTGACACCTACAACTTCTATGTCGATGACTTCGACAACGACCTATTATTGACCACAACTGAAGTCACCGAAACCATCACATTTAGCGATGGGACCACCATTGACTTAGTCACGGTTGAAGGGGGGAACTTTGCGGGTTCCTTCGAATCCGATGGGGCTGATTTTCTCTTCGGTAATGACGATGACGATTACATCGTCAGCGGGGGGGGAGATACCGTCGCCTCAGGTGGTGAGGGCAATGATTATATCGTTGTCACCATTGGTGAAAAAGATGAAAACCATCTTTTTGGGGGCACAGGCAACGACATTTTTATCATTAATGCTGACCCTGACTCAGGCGAGGAGGCTGATGACGAGGACTCTGTTGCAGATATCATTTTTGGTGACGACATCAGCACTGCTGCGGATACCGCAATTTCAGGACTCGCACTCCTTAGTATCGAAAACCCCGCCTTGGATATTTTGGATTTCTCAATCCCCATTGCGGAAGGCCTTTTAAATAAGTTTGTCTTTGATGTGGAGGCCACCTCAGCAGAAACCTCCAGCGACCTGACCAGTACGGTTATCTATGACTTTGACCCCACAGAAGATTATCTAATCATCTACGCGGGTAACGATGATACCATTGGCTTTGACAGCGCTGGCGACGCCTCGGGGATTTACGAAGGCATTGCGTTCACAAACAACAGTGGCGACCAGGTTGCCTTTCTCACGGGTGAACTCTTTACCAGCAGCGACGCCGCTGATGACTTCTCTGCCCAGTTCCTGAACGATGCCGTCTTCATGCAAAAGTCAGGCGATGAATACTTCGTCAGACAGGGAGCTAGAAGCTATGATGCCGACGATCTAGGGAACAGTAGTTTCTTCTCGGATTTGGGCCTAGAAGGCTACGGCAGCCAGCTGATTCTGGTTGGAGCCTATGGCCCCAAAAACATTTATGGTTCCAGCGATTCCGAGTTCCTCCATGGCACCGTGGCCTATGCCGATGTGCTCTACGGCTATTCCTACGATGCTGTAGACCGTGATTCCGGTAACGATGACCTCTACGGCTACGGCGGCGACGATTGGCTCACGGGCGGTGGCGGCGATGACAACCTCTGGGGCGGTGATGGCATTGACACGGCGTTCTACCTCATTTCAGACACCGGCATCTCTGTTGACTTATCTAAGCTGAGTTACGATGCCATCAACGACGAATACTACGCCGAGGCAGATGATGGCAATATAGAATCGTCTGCAACAGTCCAGGGCCTAGACCGACTCTACAGCATCGAAAATATCTCCGGCAGTGAGTATGCCGATATCATCGTTGGTGATGATAGTGACAACACCATAGCAGGCCTCGCAGCCAAGCCGGAAGACCGAACGGACACCGAGGCCCTAGCAAATAACGATGTTCTGTTTGGGGGCGGTGGCACCGACATCGTCAGCTTTGTCAATGCGGAGGGCGCGGTCACCATTGACCTGATCGATCAGTCTGATGAAGACTACCATTCATCGGCTGACCCGAAAACCGACTACACCGCCAATGCCGTCACTGACGATGGCTCCGGCAACCAAGCCTTTCTCTCTGGGTTTGAAAACATTACCGGCAGTGACTACGACGACAGCCTCACGGGCGATGACAGCGACAATGTCATTGAAGGCGGAGACGGGGACGACGTCCTCGAAGGTCGCGGCGGAGATGACACGATCTATGGAGGCACCGCCGCCGATTTCGCCGCTGAGGAGGAGGCCGCCGATGATGACGACAGCACCGACGATGACATCGATACGGGGAATGACACCGTTAGCTACAGCACGGCCAGCAGTGCCGTCACGGTAGACCTAGCCTCTGGCACCGCCAGCGACGGCGAGGGGGGCACCGATACCCTTTACGATATCGACAACGTCATCGGTAGCGATCGCGACGACACGCTGAAGGGCGATGACAATGCCAACATCCTGGATGGCGGCAGCGGAACCGACACGGCGGACTATAGTGATACTGATGGCCCGATTAGCATTTTGATTGACGGTGACAGTGGCACAGTCACCGTGACCGATAGCAATGGTGTTGTAGATACACTCAGGAACATCGAACACTTTATCGGTACCCAATCGTCTGAAGATAGCGTAGAACTGACCGGTGATACCAGCATTGATTTCTTTACGTTTCAAGACATCGAAACCATCACCAATAACAGCTCTGTTGAGACCGACACCACCGTCACCGTCACCCTCTCAGATGATGAATTTGACGGGGACTTTGCCGATGACGATCTCTCCCTCAGAGA
Organism: Zarconia sp.; assembly: GCF_057467645.1. Lineage (NCBI taxonomy): Bacteria > Bacillati > Cyanobacteriota > Cyanophyceae > Oscillatoriales > Zarconia > Zarconia sp. Next base: position 13,843 of record NZ_JBRJXU010000043.1, on the reverse strand, counting down.
AGCGCTCTTCAAGGTAGCTGATGGCGGCATTATTACCTTCGATGATTCCCTAGATGGCAGCACCATCGAGCTGGATTCGGAACTGGGTCAGCTTGAGATTGACCGTTCCGTCCAAATTGATGCCTCCACACTCGATTTAACTGTCGATGCCCAGGGCAATAATCGCGTCTTCTTCGTCAGTGATGAGTCCTATACCGTAGATATGAAAGCGGTGGTAATTGATGGCTTAACCATTACCGGTGGGTCCGCATTCGGAGCCTTTCTCTCTGACCGAGGGGCCGGAATCTTCAATAAAGAATCTCTCACCCTCACCAACAGCACCATTACCGGCAACACCGCTGAAACGGGTGCTGGGATCTACAACTACTTTGATGCCAATCTCACCATCACCAACAGCACCATTTCCAGCAACACAGCTGACGACAGGGGTAGCGGACTGCTTGATACTGGCGACACCACCACGATTACGAATAGTACCTTTTCTGGCAATGAGGTCACCAGCACGTTGTCTAGCGTTGGCGAAGGCGGCGCAATCCATGCAAGCGGCAGCACCCTCACCCTCAGCAACAGCACCATTACCGGCAATACCGCTAGGACCGGTGGCGGCATCTATCGATTCACTGGTACCTTAACCATTGTGAGCAGTATCGTCTCCGGCAATACTGCTGGTGATGAAGGCAATGAGATCAGGTCGAGTCGCTTCGGTCCGCAAGCGATCTCTGGTGGCAACAACCTATTCGGTGATGATAGCCAAACTGAATCCGAGGCCCTGGAAAATGTGACGCTAGACGATACCGATATCCTAGCCACCAGTGACGGCGATACTCCCACTGCCCTAGACGAGATTCTCGACACGACCCTCGGTGACGATGGCACCCATACCCTAGTAGATGGCAGCCCTGCTATTGATGCTGGCCGCAATGATGATGGTCTAACCACCGACCAAAGGGGCGCAGACCGCACTGTTGATGGTGATGGGGACACCGTTGCTGTGATTGATATCGGAGCCTATGAATATCAAGGCAGTGAAACACTCCCAGGAACCGTCTTTAATGGCCCTGTTGAGTGTTCAGAGGAGGTCATTAACCAACTCAGCAGTGGGGATGATTACCTGATCTTTAGCGGAGGCGATAGTACTCAGGAATTCAACGGCAATGGTGGCAATGACACGTTCTTCCTGGGTGAGGGGTCTCAGCGGGCTAACCTCGGCGATGGGAATGACATCGTTTTTGCGGGGGGTGGAGATGACTTAATTCGTGACAACGGTGGGGTGAATAATTACCTCTTTGGTGAGGAGGGCGATGATTTGATTGTTGCGAGTGCTGGTGGTGGGGTGCTCAGTGGTGGAGCTGGTTTCGATATCATTGAAATCAACGGAGCACAAGGCTATACCGTTCAGTTTGGGCTGGATGCAGCCTCAGGTACTGATACCTTTGACAGAATTCGCAATGTAAATGAGCAAACTTTGCGAGAGGGTTTGGTGGTGTTTGATGTTTTGGGAGTTGATTCTCCTATGGTTACGTTTGAACATTTAGGGAATGGTACTCAGGTGAGTTTTAATGGAGATAACTTGATGGTGATTGAGAATCTTCAACCTGTTCAATTGGAATCGTTAAACAGTAGTCAAAGCCTGTTTATCTAGCAAATAAACTATCCCTTACCCATCAGGGTACTTTAGCGAGAAATAGAGAGAAAAGTAGTGGTAAAGTTGAGGGGATATGCCTGGTTGACTGACAAAAGTTTTCCCCTGAAGTCTTCAAACCTAGATGGAGTAGAGGATGGAGGAAATTGACAACTGTCAGGGGGAGCCAGCATTCTCAAGATAGATATAGCCGTATTCACAGTGGTTAGGACACTTCCAATAATCGTATCGTTGGCAACGCGAGCAAGATGCTCGCACTATTACCCGACTGAATACGGCTATACCACTCTAAAAATGGGAATGCTGTGAAAAAAACTCCCGCCTCTACAATGCCTTGAACATCTGGTTGGGTCAAAGCGTCCTTCCAGAATTCATGGCGACTGATTCGTCGCGTTCGATTTTACAGCCATCGCGATCGAGACCCGGTTATGGCATCTCGCGCACAACACTCCCAACGAAGCGATCGCCTAGAATTCACCGTATAAACCTACCAGTACGCTACCGCATAAGTTTTGTCAGTCAACCAGGGTTTGGGGTGTAGGATTTGCAATCTCGTCCTATTTACAATGCTTTGCTCTGAAAAGGAACTTGATAGATTCGATCGACTTCAAAATCTAAATGTGTCGTTCTATTTTCCCAAACCAGTCGGACAATTATAATATCCGCCCGCGCCAACCAATCTTCGTCAACGAGTTGAATGGGAACGTCGATGGGCAGAATTCTGTAGCCCTCTTTTTGGGCTTGATATCGTTTCCCTTTTTCCAGTGGTGTTGGATAACCTTGAGTGGGTTTTAATTTTAGAATACTGTTAACTTCACATGGCATTCCCATGCTTTAGACTCCTCCTCGAGTAGTTCGATCGACTAAAACCTTTTCTTGAATTGTACTAAAGTATTCGATGATATATTCATCTCCAATTTCATTTTCTAAACGCTGCCAAAGCTCTAACCCTTTTTCTTCAAACTCTTGTTCTTCTCGATCGGACTTAAACCCTGCAGAAGCCGGATCGTCCCAATCGAGAATTGCATCGAAAGTCTCCGCCCATTTCTTTAAGTCTTGTTTTAGACTTGTCAAGATTGGTAAATCTTCTGGATTCAAGTTCCCGCCATTATCATAATCCCAAATTGGGAAACAGCCATAATCGGTCATAAGTTTAATTGTTCGCATAGGTAAATTATTATACTGAGTTTTATAAATTATATTTTTTGATATTACATGAAAATCAGAAAGATATCAAAGCTTTTTGAAAATATCGGGTTTCGCGACCGAATGGGTTTAATTTATTGCCTGAGAGAGTTTGAATCTGTAAATTTTATAGAAATAACTACAGAATCGACTCCATTAGTTTATGCGATCGATAGAGGATGGGTAGAAGGGGTTTGCATTCTCATTCAAGCCGGAGCCAATGTAAATTTTAGCAATAATCCTGAAAGTAATCCTCTCGTATCTGCAATTCAAATCTATTCTACGGCTATTTTAGAAATCTTACTGGAAGCGGGAGCAAATGTTGATGGTTTAGGCTTCTTGAAAACTCCACTCATCGAGGCGATAAGATACGAGAAATCAAGCTGTATCGCACGTTTAATCGAAGCGGGGGCAAATCTTAACCAAGTGGATACATCTGGTACAACCCCCTTAATGGCTGCTGTGTTGCACAACGATTTCAATCTCGTCAAGAGATTAGTTGAAAGGGGTGCAGATGTGAACTATCAAAATTACTTCGATCGAATTACTGCTTTGGAAGTTGCAGCGGATAACGGTCATCAAGAAATTTTTGAATATTTATTTCCCATAACTACTTGTGAAGAAAGCCGACAATATGCTTTACAAAAACTATCCCGTGGAATTATTCGCAAACAAAGACGCGAAGATACGTTAACTGACGATTTTATTACAGCGGCGGCTATCGGAGATGTACGAGGTATTCGGCAGGGAATTGATGCGGGAGTCGATATCGATGCATTTGGTGTAAATGGAAAAACTGCTCTTCATACAGCCTGCGATAATGGACGTTTAGATGTGGTTCGCCTTTTGCTCAAAGCTGGTGCAGATTTAGAACGTTGTTGTGAGTCAGATGTAGATACCCTCACTCCTTTAGGATTCGCAATTCGAGGAGGAAATTCAGAAATCGTTAAAATCTTGCTCGAAGCCGGTGCAGATATCCATGTCAAACCTTATGCCGATTCAAACCAAACGCTTTTACCACTTGCCATAGATCGAAATCATTTAGAAATTGCCCAAATTTTAATTGACGCTGGTATCGATTTAAATGCGATCGATAATGGATGGACGGCTTTGGATCTGGCGAGACACCGTCGGTACGAGCCAATGGTACAACTTTTAACGAAAGCTGGTGCAGTTGGTTATCGTAAAATTGAGATCGTTCCTGTCGATCCAGATGAAATCCCATTCTAATAGAGAGTGGGAATGAGAATTAAATAACCGATGTGATTTGCGATTGATGAACCCACCCCCAACCCCTCCCAAGAGGGGAGTTAGACTACACCCGTTCACCCATGAAATCGAGTCCTCGATCGAAACGCTCGATTCTAAACGCCAAAATAAAACTCGATCGCAATTTTTAGATGACTAGAGTTGAAATATAGGTGCGAACATCAAAAATTCAATTGATTGTCATCGCGTCATCTTTAATTCTTCACCCCATTCCCCATTCCCCATTCCCCATTTTCCTTTCCCTTTCTTGGCAGAGGTCTAATAAATTATGAATCAGTGGTACAAAGAAGACCTCGCGTACATTCACGATATCGGGTTTCAAGAATACGCCGTCGAATCGGCCCCCAGTATCTTGGAAATTCTCGATTTCTACAAGATCCGGGACGGTCTTATCGTAGATTTAGGATGCGGTACGGGACACTCAGCCCAGGCATTCGTGGCGGCAAACTATCGGGTGTTGGGGGTGGATATTTCCCCCTCGGCGATCGAAATTGCCCGCTGTCGCGTTCCCGATGCCGAATTTCGAGTGGCATCTCTGTTCGAGGTCAAAATTCCCCCCTGCGTGGCAGTTACTTCAATTGGAGAATGCGTCAACTACTGTTTCGATGGCGAGCGGGATCTGTCCCAACTCGTGGGATTATTCGATCGCATTTATCGTTCTCTGGCAGTGGGTGGAGTGTTCGTCTTCGATATTGCCGAACCCGGAATTGTCCCGCCGGGAACAACCGCCAAAGGATTTACGGAAGGAGACGATTGGATCGTGTTGGTGGAAAAAGAGGAAGACTCCCGCAACGCCACACTCACCCGGCGGATTATCACCTTTCGGCAGATGGGAGAAAACTATCGTAGGGATGAGGAATTGCACGTTTTACGGTTGTATCATGCACGAGAGGTTGCCACCCACCTGCGTCGGATGGGCTTCGAGGTAGAAATTCTGCGGGGTTACGGATCGTACCGTTTGCCCCCAGCCCACGCGGCGATCGTGGCGTATAAACCCAGCCCAGACGCGAATCTGTAACGATAACTATTGCTACAACTCGATCGACAACAGACCGAGTAACAATGAATAAAGGTGGGTCGGAATCGAAATGGGCGATCGGGTTTGCCAAAATCTACCCGTCGCCTCGACTTCGCCCTAACTTAACCTCTGTCTCTAACCCCACGCGCGATCGCGCAAAGCTTATCAAAATTCTATGTTTATCCCTGTCGGTTTCGAGAAACAATCGATCGCCACTTCCCTCGGCAGAATCGCCTATTACACACCCCAACAGACCTTTTGGAATCAAAATATCGATCGGATCGACAACCCAAAAACCCTAGTTTTTATCCACGGGTTCGGTGGGGGGTCTTCCGCCTATGAATGGTCGAAGGTGTATCCGGCGTTCGTACCAAACTATCGCGTTATTGCCCCCGATTTAATCGGCTGGGGGCGATCGGAACATCCCGAACGAGACTACCAAATTAACGATTACCTCACCAGCATTACCGAATTTATCGAAACAACCGGCAACGCCCCCGTGACGGTTATTGCTTCTTCCCTGACGGCGGCCATGATAATCCGGGCAGCGATCGCCCGTCCGGATTTATTCGAGTCTCTGATTCTCACCAACCCCAGCGGACTCTCGGATTTTGGCGACGACTACACCCGCAACTTCTTCGCCCAACTCATTCGCACCCCCATTCTCGATCGCCTCGTTTATAGTACGGCGATCGCCACTCCTCAAGGCATTTCCGCCTTCCTCGAACAGCGGCAGTTCGCCCAACCCAACCGCATTTATCCCGAAATTATCGAAGCGTATCTAGCCTCAGCCACCCAACCCAACGCCGAATACGCCGCCCTGGCTTTCGTTCGGGGGGATTTGTGTTTCGACTTATCGTTATATATCCCCCAACTCACCACACCCACGGCCATCCTCTGGGGAGAAAAAACCCAGTTCACCAGCCCCGAAACGGGCAAACGCCTCGCCAACCTGAACCCCGAGGCGATTCGATCGTTCCAAATCCTCGAAGATGTGGGACTCACCCCCCAACTCGAACTTCCCGCCGTGACGATCGGTCTAATCGATCGCTACGTTCGCTCTCTGTCGTTCGATCGTGTTACAGTCTAGTGCTGCTACGCAGAATTAAAAATTAAAAATGCTTACCGTACATAGCTTTCTCCGGTCGATCGCTCGGTAGTTATTTCTGCCGCGTTGCCCTAGGTTGCGGTTTGGTACGCCCAATTCGTCGTTCCCGGTTAATGGGGAAAAAATGGGAAGCAGCCAAGGGAAAATTCCCATCGATACCGCAACAGACTTGAGGCAGTAGGGCAGACTCGCAGCCGCCAACCGGCAACGAGAACCCACATCACAAGAATCCACATCACAAGTACGAACCCCCTCTTGGGGGATTTAGGGAGGAATCGAGTTGGCAAACCCGTCCGATGGAAAACCCGAAATCGGCACACTATACGGTATTGGTGTCGGCCCCGGCGATCCAGAATTAATTAGCTTCAAAGGAGTGCGAATTCTCGATCGCGTCCCCATCGTAGCTTTTCCGGCTGGGATTGGCGGCAAACCCGGTGTTGCCGAACAAATCGTCGCCGATTGGTTGAAACCCGAACAAATCCGCCTCCCCCTCCAATTTCCCTACGTCCGCGATGAGACGGTGTTACGCCAAGCCTGGGTTCAAGCGGCAGATCGAACTTGGGAATACCTCCAAAAGGGTAAAGATGTCGCTTTCGTCAGCGAAGGGGATGTGAGTTTCTACAGCACCTTTACTTACTTAGCCCAAACTCTGCAACAGCAACATCGGTCAGTGCTGGTGGAAACAATACCCGGCATTTGTTCCCCCATGGCAGCCGCCGCCGAGTTGGGAATTCCCCTCACCGTCACCTCTCAGAAATTGGCAATTTTACCCGCCCTCTATAACGTTACCGAACTCGATGCCGCCTTAGAGTGGGCGGATGTGGTGGTGTTGATGAAAGTCAGTTCCGTCTACGAAGCGGTATGGCAGCAATTGCAGGGTCGGGGATTGCTCGATCGCAGTGATATTGTCGAACGGGCAACCCATCCCCAACAGGTTCTTTACCGAGGATTGCGCGATCGCCCCCATCTGCAACTGCCCTATTTTTCCCTACTGGTAATTCGAGTCACACCCCATCCGATATTGCTATCCTCACAATAGTTAGCGATAATCGAGCGGGCTATCCCTCAAATCTAGCCTTTACATCGGCGGCAAAATCTTCGTACCGTCTCAACGGCGTGACTTCTACCCGAACGTGTTGTCCCAGGAGTTTCATAATCGGCAGATCGAACAAAATGCGATCGAGGGTATCCGGGGACGATACATCCACGATCGCAATCACTCGCCGCATCCCGACGCACTTCCACAAATCCACCACCGTTCCCGCCTCTTTCGCCCCCAATGCCACCTCCGCCTCTTGCGTCCAGATGGCAAAAAGTTCGGATTGAGACATTCCTGCCGGGTACTCGATATGAAAGTCTACGTGGTATAGCATAACGATGGATTTTCTTTGAGAATTACCAAAAAAACAGGGCTTTAAAGCCTCCCCCTCTTTTAGGGGATTTCCTAGATTCTATCAAACCCCTCTAGAAAGCTTATACCAGAAATGGTAGTATAAGATAAGCGATAAGTGAGGTCGATAATCGTGATAGTCCTAGAATTCAAGTCCTACCCCAATCAACAGCAAGAGAAGGCGATTCAAGAAGCCATCCGAACTGCGCAATTCGTACAAAACAAATGCTTAAGGTACTGGATGGATAATCAGGGTGTTGGTAAGTATGACTTAAGTAAGTTGTGTGCGGTACTGGCCAAGGAGTTTCCTTTTGCTGGGGAGTTAAACTCTCAAGCCAGACAAGCGGGTGCCGAACGGACCTGGTCTGCCATCTCGCGGTTTTACGCAAACTGCAAGCTGAAGGTAACAGGTAAAAAGGGCTATCCGAAGTTTAAGAAGAACGCACGTTCTGTCGAATACAAGGTAAGCGGCTGGAAGCTTTCACAAGAGCGCAAGCACATCACCTTCACCGACAAGAAGGGTATTGGGAGATTGAAGCTCAAAGGCGGATACGACCTTCACTTCTACAATATCGATCGAATCAAGCGCGTTCGTATTGTCCGTCGTGCCGATGGGTACTACGTCCAGTTCTGCGTAAGCGTAGAGCGGAGCGAGGAGATTAAGCCCACCGGACGGGCAATTGGGTTAGATATGGGACTCAAAGAGTTCTACACCGACTCCAACGGCGAGACTGTTGCGAATCCCGAATTTTATCGCTTGGGAGAGGAACGCATCAAGTTTCACCGACGTCGCGTTTCTCGCAAAAAGAAAGGCTCTGCCAACCGCTCCAAAGCCATTAATCGACTGGCGCTAGCGCATCTCAAGATAAGTAGGCAGCGTAAAGACCACGCCGTGAAGCTGGCGCGGTGCGTTATCCAATCTAACGATTTGGTCGCCTATGAAGACTTGAGAATCCGAAATTTCGTGAAAAATCACTGCCTAGCCAAATCAATTAATGATGTGGGTTGGTATCAATTCAGGACGTGGCTAGAGCGCTATGGGAAGGTGTTCGGCAGGGTCACTGTCGCCGTCGAGCCGACCTATACCTCTTACAACTGCTCGAGTTGTGGTGCAACGGTTAAGAAGTCGCACTCGTCGCGCACCCATGCATGTAAGTGTGGATGCACCCTAGACCGCGATTTCAGCGGGGCCATCAAGATCTTGAATCGAGCCTACAGTACCGTAGGGCATACGGGAACTCACGCTTCTGGAGACCTGACCTCTATTTGGATTGGTGAAAACCTGTCTAAACAAGCTGGGTCGATGAAGGAAGAATCCCCGCACCTTTAGGTCGGGGAGTGTCAATAATTGCTAATCACGCCATGTGCAACTTGTTTATCCAAAACCTGACCGCACGGGGGAATGGGGAATGGGGAATGGGGGATTTTTCGACTCGCTCACTATATGGCGCGCGCAAAAAGAGCGCACACCGCGTTAATCGTACTCTGTCACTTTCAGTTTGGAGGGGGGCTTTTCCCGATCTTTACGGCAGTGGGAAGGGCTTCGGAGGAGTGAATGGACAATGGAAAATGGGTCACTGACAAAGCTTTTCCCTCTCCCCGCGTCCCCGTGTCCCCGTGTCCCCTTGTCCCCCTATCAATCCTCCTCCCCAGCATGGTAGGAACTGCGCACCAGGGGACCCGATCGCACGTGGGAGAAACCCATCTCCCGCGCGATATCCCCGAGGCGATCGAATTCTTCGGGAGTCCAGTATTTTTGCACCGGGAGATGAGCCAGAGACGGGCGCATATACTGCCCCAGAGTAATGCGATCGCAGTCGATACGGCGTAAATCTGCCATCGCTTCGAGAATTTCGGCTTCTGTTTCTCCGTGGCCTAACATCAAACCGGATTTGGTGGGAATCTCGGGATCGAGTTCCTTGACCACCCGCAACAGGTCTAAAGAGCGATCGTACTTCGCCCCTCGCCGCACCGGTCCTTGCAGCCGCCGTACCGTCTCGATATTGTGGTTGTAGCAGGCGGGTTTTGCCCGAACGACGGTTTCGATGCGCTGCCGTTGTAACTGTTGTAATTGTGCCAAGGACATCACCTTCGTTGCGCGATCGTTCTTCCCGTCTCCCCGTCTCCCCGATCGAATTCCGAATTCCGAATTCCCACTTCCTCCCCAAAAATCCGCCGTCAGCACTTCAATTTGAGTTTCGGGACGGCGATCGCGAATCGCGGCCATGGTTGCCGCGAACCACCCCGCCCCACCATCGGGCAAGTCATCGCGGGCCACGGAGGTAAGTACCACGTATCGCAATGCCAACTGCTGCACCGCTTCGGCAACTTTTTGCGGTTCTTCGGGATCGAGAGGCATCGGGGAATGTCCCTTATCCACCTGACAGAAGGCGCACGATCGCGTGCAGGTCGGGCCCATAAGCAAAAACGTTGCCGTTTTCTGGGCGTAGCATTCTCCCCGGTTGGGACAGCGCCCTTCTTCGCAAATGGTGTGAATCTGGCGCTGTTTGATAATGCGCTGGACGGTGGAGAGTTCGCTGGCTTTGGCAATGGGACGGCGCAGCCACGATGGCATGGCTTGCACGTCGTCGCGCCGTTGGCTGGCTGGAGTGGGTGTCGTGGAATGAAACTGGGCGGTCATAGTGCGGTTCTCTTCGGGATAGAAATGGCAATGGAAAGCAGGAATTTGAAGGAAACTCGATCGACGTTGAGACCGAGCTTTGGCGTAATTTTAGATGCATCTTAGCTCATCTTGCTTCAAAATCGGGGGCTAAAGACCGGTCGATCGTCGCAGCGGATAGCAGGTGATTTTCCTTGTTCCGAGAGGGTTGCACCGCACAAGAACACCTTGGGATCTCCCGATGGCCCGATCGCCCCTTGGAGCAAACCCGATCGAGTGTAGAATAGATTTCTAGGTTAAAGGGTCTATCTTGTTTCACACAGACGGTAGCACAACCTAATAGCGCTTTTGGGGCAATCGACTCGGCGCTTCGAGGTATCTCCTGGCAGCATCGTTTCTATCGGGCTGTGGTGCGTTCGTTGCTTTGGAGTTCAACTCACAAGATTTGAGGTTGCATCGTGGAGGCGATGCGGATGCTACAGGAGCCATCGGCACGATCGTGCTTCCGATTCTATATAATCCTATCGTTCGAGTCTCTTACTCACCACTAGAGGAGTCCAGTCGTGGCAAGTCACAAAATCCTGGTTATTGATGATAGTCGAGTCATTCAGAAAACCGTGAAAGGGATGTTACCGCCCGGTAATTTTGAAGTTTTAGAAGCCAAGGATGGCGAAGAGGGCTTAAAGAGAATTAAGCAGGATAACCCCAGTCTAATTATGTTAGACTTCTTGCTGCCGAAAAAAAGCGGTTGGGAAGTTTTTCAAGAAATTCAAGCCAACGACAAGTTGCGATCGATTCCTTTACTGTTAATGTCGGGTCGCAAAGAGGAAGTGACCGAAAAAATTTCCGAACCGTTCGAGCATTTTGAATTTATCGAAAAACCCTTCGAGAAAAAGCAACTGATCAATGCCATTAAGGTATCGATGGCGAAGGCAAAGAAACCTCGCGGAAAAGGCTCCGCGACGAAGGTTTCTCCGGCTGCTGCTCCGACCGCTACGGGTGGAGATGAAGTTGCTGCACTGAAGGCGCAAATTGCGAAAATGCAAAGTGAAATTAATGGTTTGAAGAAGCAAGTCAGCCAAATTTTGGCATTCATCAAACAGAAGATGAAGTAGTTAAAATAACCTGCTTTTATTTTCTGATATCGGACGAAGGGTGTAAGCATTCAGGTCTTGGGGTTGACAACCCCCCCATCTTCAGTCAAGCCGGGGAATCAGGGATAACTGACCCGAGTGACCCCGCATGGTTTCCGAAAGCGGACGACCGAAAAACTCGATCGCCGACCGACCGCTCGCGCGACAAGATTCGATGGCACTGAGCAAAGTCGCCCTTCGGCGAAACTAAAACTGGACAAAGTGACTGGGTCAATTGAGAAATTCAATCGACCCGTTCTCGAAAGAATCACACCCGTCTCGGGGGTGCAATCCAATCCAAAAAGAATTAGAGCGCAATGTAAATCGCCCGATCCCAAACTGACGTTAGCTTGCGTTGGAAGCTTGTGTTTTAGCCCCAGGGAGAGTGGGTTGCTTCATCGGGTCTTGCCAGTTGGTCCAAATGTCTTGCGCCTGATTTTGGCAGATATGGGGTTTTTTATGTCCCACCAGTTCTCGACCCAGAGAGACTCCTCGTCCAGCCAACCAACACAGATTAGCCTGGAACAATCCCGTTGCGCCGTAGAATTTGGTGAAATATCTCGCTCGCGAAGCGTACAGGTATGCCGGTGGGCGTTTGAGGGAGGCCATACTTGCTTGTACCGGTCCGCTACCGCCTTTGAGGTGGACGACTCGAGCCATCGGCCAGTAGCGAATTTTCCAGCCGGCTGCCTGAGTGCGCCGACAATAATCGATATCCTCGAAGTACATAAAGTACCCCTCATCCATCAGTCCGATTTTCTCAATGACCTCCCGTCGAATTAGGACGCAGGCAAAACTAATCCACTCCGTTTCGATCGAGGTATCGGACACGGGAATCACCACATCGCTATTGGCAAATAGCTTGGTAATCGGGCCGGTATTCGCCGATCCGATTAATTCGCCGATGGGGGAACGATAGCGGAAGCAACTGACTTGAGGGGTGGTGTCGGGCCACTCCAGGCGAGGGCCGAAAATCCCCACCTCCGGATGAGCCTCTACTGCCTCGAACAGTGCTTTAAAAGCTCCCGGCCGGATAATGGTATCGCTGCCGAGTAACAAATAGGTCTCGGCGGTGTAGTTCTTCAAAACCAGGTTGTGACCGGCCGAAAAACCGCCATTGACGGTGGAGGGCAAAACTTCAGCCCAAGATTCCCATTGACGTTCGGCGATCGCGCGTTGAAGTACCTCGACGGAATCGTCCCCCGAAGCATTATCCACCACCACGACCCGATCTCGACCCACTTCCACTTCGTTTTCCAAGGAAGCCAAACACTCCACCACGAGTTGCGGAGTGCGATAGTTAATAATCGAAACGATCGAACGCATCAGTCTATTGGTCTCCGAGTAACATTCATTGAGTTCTGGGCGAGCGATAGAGGCAATGAGCGCTTTGGGGGCTTCGGGGTCTAAATTCTCCCTTGTCTCCCTTGTCTCCCGTTTCTCCCCATCTATTCCGACGGTTTCTGGAGAATCGTCTTAGAAACGATCCGGGTTTTCTTGCGATCGCTATCTGAGAGATTCTCTCCTTGTTGTAGCATTGTGGCACTTTTTTGCAAGATCGTCGCCGCCCCATCATCCCCCATTTGCAGGGCGGTTTTCGCCGCACTTTGCAACATCGTCGCCGCCCCGGTTCGATCGCCTTGTTGGAGTTTGGTTTCGGCAATTTGAGTTTGCCGGTACTTTGCCAGGGCTAAAACGTGCTGCCCCACTTCGGGATCGGGAGAGGGCACGAACCCGCTAACGACGTTTGCCGTTACCGAAATCGTCTCGGAGAGGATTTCCGTTTGTCCCGTAGCCGGATCGTCGTAGCGAACTTGCAATTGAGCGATTTCGTGACGCCCTTCGCTCATTTTTGCCACGTATAAGTTCGCCAAAATCACGCGCGGAACGTCCACCATCAAATCCCCCAAGCGTACGGCAATGCGTCTGTCATCTTCCGAGTGGACCGGCAGTTCGATGGTTTCCGGGGCCACCTGGGCGATGGGTTTGAGTTCGGCCAAGCGCACCTCGGGCATTGGAGAGAGAATCAAGTGGGCGTTGGTCAATCCCACCGACTGCATTCGATCGAATAGGCGGGCGAACTCTTCCACGGCTTGTGTCGGTTCGGCGATATAGGAAAGCGATCCGCCACCGGCATCGGCAATCGCTTCGAGGACATCCTGATTCCAATGGTCGCCAAATCCCAAACCGTTGAGGGCGATCCCGTACTCGGCGGCGAGTTGGGCCAGCTTCAGACAGCGGGGGTTATCTCCGTGTTCGTTTTCCCCGTCCGTGAGCAAAAACGCTTGGGAAATCGTATCTTGTTTTGCCTTCGAGAGTTCTTCGATCCCCAATTTCATCCCTTCATCGATCGCGGTGCCGCCACTGGCTTTGAGACCCTCGATCGTCGCTTTAATGGCTTCGGGGTTTTCGACCGGTTGATTGGGGACTAAGACTTTGGCACGATGATCGAAGGCGACCACCGACAGGCGATCGGTG
>NZ_JBRJXU010000042.1:0-30566 GCF_057467645.1 Zarconia sp. | reverse complement strand
GCGGGGACGCGGGGACGCGGAGAGGGGGAGACAAGGGAGACAAGGGAGACAAGGGAGAGGGGGGAGTGAATGGACAATTGACAATGAGTCAGTTTCGACAATCTTCCCCACGCCCCACACCCAACTTATTACTTGTTACTTATTAACGCGGTGTGTGCTCTTTTTGCGCACGAAAGGATGGTGAGCGAGTAGACTTATCCCCCTTTTCCCCTTCCCCCCGTGAGAGAGGATTTTGGAGGATTAAGTTGCACATGGCGTTACTTATTACTTGTTACTTATTACTGAAAAATCCCCCATTCCCCCTCAAGACAACAGCGGAGTCAAATTCAAATACTCTCCCACGGTATCGGCAAGGTGATCGAGGAGCATATCGCGCTGTTCTCGGTAGTTGGGAATGCCCGTGGGTAGGGCTTTGAGTCCCCGTTGCTGGCGCAGGCGGTTCAACCAGGCGCGACGCCAGGGGCCGTTATCGAAGATGCCGTGGAGGTAAGTGCCCCACACTCCGTCAAATTTATCCACTAAGCCAATTCCCGCATCGTCGAAGAGGGGTTTGGTTTCGTCGGGGTTCATATTTTGCGATCGACCTTGGTGAATTTCGTAGCCGCTAACAGGTAGTCCCGCTTGGGGATAGCTCGATGAAACGGTTCGCTGCCGAGCGACTTTCTGGCGGGTAATCACGGTTTTGAGGGGTAGCATTCCCAACCCGTCGTAGCGTCCTTCGAGTCCTTCCACCCCTTCAGGATCGGCCACCGTTTGTCCGAGCATCTGGAAACCGCCGCAAATCCCCAAAACCGTTCCCCCCGCATCGACGTAATCCTGCAGGGCTTGAGCCATACCCGTTTTTTGTAGAGTCAGCAAATCGGCGATCGTGGTTTTGGAACCGGGAATCACCACCGCATCGGGATGACCGAGATTTTGGTTGGGGCGAATGTACTTCACCGTCACGGACGGTTCGGCTTCGAGGGGATCGAAATCTGTAAAGTTGGAAATCCGGGGCAGGCGAATTACGCCAATGGTCAGGTCTCCTTCCGCCTTTTGCGCCGGTGCGTCAAATAAGCTCAGGGAATCTTCGGCGGGGAAGACTTCATCCATCCAGGGAATCACTCCCAACACGGGAATACCGGTATGTTCTTCGAGCCAACTAATCCCCGGTTGCAAAATCGATCGCTGTCCCCGGAATTTGTTGATGGCGATGCCTCGAATCAATGCCCGTTCTTCGGGATCGAGTAACTGCAACGTACCGACGACGTGGGCGAACGCACCGCCGCGATCGATATCCACCACCAGCAGCGTCGGGGCTTTGAGGTAGCGGGCAATGCGCATATTGGTCAAGTCGCGATGCTTGAGGTTAATCTCCGCCGGACTTCCCGCCCCTTCGCAAACAATGGTATCGAATTCGGAACTGAGCTGGCCCAAGCATTCTTGAATGGTTTGCCAGCCGATATCGAAGTAACGTTCGTAATAGTCCGAAGCTTTAACTTGTCCGACCGCTTTGCCCTTGAGAATGATCTGGGAAGTCATATTCCCTTGGGGTTTAAGCAAAATGGGGTTCATTTCCACCGCCGGGGCAACACCCGCCGCCCAGGCTTGCACCGCTTGGGCGTAACCAATTTCGCCCCCACTATCGGTGACGTAGGAATTGAGAGCCATATTTTGCCCTTTGAAAGGGGTCACTCGCCAGCCTTGACGGGTCATCAGGCGACAGATAGCCGTTGTCAGAATCGATTTGCCTGCGTGGGAAGTCGTTCCCACTACCATGAGGGATTTCATCAGATACTTGAATGATGATAATAGCTAGTTGGACGATCGCGCTCTCGATCGATATTTAGACGATCGCGGTTAGTGGGTTACGGTAGATCGGAGCGACCTCAGTAGAATCAGTAGAACGACCTAGATGGAAGACGAACGAGATTAAAACGGCAATCTCAGCCACCGATTGGCTGCGTTGAACAGGCGATCGATGGGAGCGATCGCCGTTTTCCACTCCGTCGGGTTTTCTTGCCACTGGGCAGTGAGTTGACGACCCAGAGGCGTGAGACGAAAACTATCGGTAATACCCTGACCATCGACTTCCCGCCGCAGCACCCCAACATCGATCAGCCACAGCAAATGATTTTCTGCTGCTAATTCGGGCAAGGGCGATCGGGTATATTGGCGATCGACCCCGGATTGTCCAGCCACGTCCCCGAGAAACACACCTTGGGTTTTCACGGTGGTATACCACTGAAGTTGGAAAGGAGCGCAACGCATCGCTCGACGGGCCCGTTCGAGGGATGCAGTTGAATATTGAATGGATTGAGCGTTTTTAGCAGCAGTCATGCGGTTTTGCCTAGGAAAGAATGGCTAACAGGCAGCAGGAAGCAAAATTTGTCATTATATATCCAACATAACAAACAGACTGAGCGCCAGATGAGCAAGCGGGAAAATCCGATCGTACTCGCCTTAACGTTATTGGTGACGTTAGGGTTGATTGCCGGGGGGTTGTGGGGGTTAATGCGATCGGGCATGATGTCGGGTCTCAACGGTTCTGAAACTTCATCAAATCTCAACAATTCTGGGGGGAATTCTCCCAATCGTCGCGAGTCGAACCAACTGAAAATCTTGGGGGATACCTTCAGCGGCTATAGTACGTTTCGCAATTCAGAATTTCAAGAGGCACTGGCTCAAACGGGCCTGAAACTTGCCTACGAAGATGAGTTCGACCAAGGCAAACGCGCTCAACGGTTGAGCCGAGATGAAGTGGATCTGATGGTGACGACGTTGGATCGGTTCGTGCAAGAACAACCTGCCGGGAAAATTGTCGGACTCATCGATCGTACCACCGGGGCCGATGCGGTGATTCTCAATACACCCAAATACCCGGAACTCAAGTCTTTAGAAGATTTGAAAGCGTTAGTCGATCGCGAAAAAGCCCAGGGCAAACCTCTAAGTATCGCTTTTGCCGGAGATACCCCCAGCGAGTATTTGGCCCTAGTCCTCGATACCAAGTTCGAGGCGTTTAATTTATCGGATTTCGAGATCGTTTCCGTTGCCGATGCCTCCGAAGCGTGGGCGCTGATGCAAGATCGAAGCAAAAACGTCCCCATTGCCGTCATTTGGGAACCCTACGTCACTCAGGCGCGACAGCAGGGCTATACGGTGGTGCTGTCGAGTCAAGATGCCCCCAATGCGATCGTCGATGTTCTCGTTGCAAGCGATCGCCTCATCGAATCCCAACCCGACGCAATTTCCGACTTCCTCGAAGCCTACTATCGCCGCATCGATACCAACGTTCGCGATGCCTCCCAACTGCAAGCGCAAATTGCCGAAGATGGCGATTTGGAACCGGCCGACGCGGCTGCGGTGTTAGAAGGAATCGAATTTTTCACCGCGACGGAAGCCAAAAACTGGATGACGGGGGATACCCTTGCCAAGCGCATCGGTTCCACCGCTGCGGTGTTGGTTCTTTCGGGACGTTTGGATAAAGTGCCGGAAAATCCCCAGGACTTAATTGTGCCATCGGCGATCGCCCCAGCGGCACAGAATACCCAAACCCTGATCGATTTAATCCGCGAGTCCGATCCGCAACTGGCAGATCGACTTTCAGGGAACAGCCGCACCATCAACCCCACCGCCCCCAACGTCAGCGCCCAGACCATTAAACAAGCCCCCAGTATCGGTAATTTACAGGTTCGCGGCGAGGTGAAATTCGAGAGTGGCATTGCCGATTTAACAACTGTGGGCCAAGAAACGTTGGAGAATTTAGCCCGAGAAATTAGCGAATTTAACGTCGAAACCGTGGCGGTACAAGTTATCGGTCATACCTCGAAAACCGGTACGCCAGACTTTAATCAAACCCTGAGCGAACAACGGGCGCAAACGGTGGTGGATTATCTGCGAAGTGCAGGGGTGAAAAACAATTTCGTCGCTGAAGGGAAGGGGTTTTATCTGCCGCTATCGGGGGTTCCTCCGGAAGATCCGCGCCAACAAAGGACGGAGATTCGCTTAGTTCGGATTAATTAGTAACCCCATGTGCAACTTGTCGATCCAAAACCTAACAATACGGGGTTAAAGGGGAAGGGGAAAGGGGAGATTTATCGACTCGCTAACCATATGGCTTGGCTTAAAGTTGCACATGGCGTTAATAAGTAATGACGAAGTGAAACCTACACACAACTGTTCGCCCAAAAATCTGGGTGTCTATCGTTCTCTTATGACTCACCAGAATCGACAATGATGCTCTTCTATTCCCCACACCCTACAACAACTTCACCCACTCGGGGATAATC
Source organism: Zarconia sp. (assembly GCF_057467645.1). Lineage (NCBI taxonomy): Bacteria > Bacillati > Cyanobacteriota > Cyanophyceae > Oscillatoriales > Zarconia > Zarconia sp. The sequence continues at coordinate 26,298 of NZ_JBRJXU010000042.1, read as the reverse complement.
TCGGGGGAACCGTACCAGCGTCCGGGCGATCGCGGCGAATGCCACACTTGGTCTAATACAATATTCTCTGCCCCATCTAAATGTGCTGCTTCGATCGGGGTAATGCCATCTCCCCAAGTGTTTCCCGTGCCGCAGGTGAGTTTGTAACTGTTATAGGCCAGCCAGCTTCCGGGACGCTGCCGACCTTCGATCGCCCGACCGGCAACGCAAATATAGCGCACCGTGGGGTAGAACGCACCGGGATAATTTTGATTGACAAAATCCAGATTGCGGCGAGTCCACCGTTCTTGACTCAGATGGGGGGTTCCCAGACAAACGAGGGTCTCTACTTGGGGATGTCCGTTCCACAAACCGATGGCATCTTCTGCCACGTCACCGTGAATGCAATAGGGTTTTTCCCCCAGGTAAATCCGGGAAATCCATCCCCCGGCAGAATGTCCGATTAGGTTAACCTTTTCCACCTGGTATTGCTGGCGCATCTGCTGGAGGGTGGCGTGCAGGGGACGCAAAATCGGTACGATCGATCGACCGCCAAACGTCGGCAGCCAACTGCGCTTGCGCAAGGGAACGATCGCCGTGGGAAAACCAAGCTGTTGAAGAATTTCGGCGAGTTGGCGATAGTCTTCGGCACTGGCGAGGTAGCCGGGAAGGATGACGGTGGGTAATTTATCGGACATGAAGAGGGCGAGCTGCGATCGGTTCTCCAGAATACTGTAGTACAGCTAGGGCGCGTCATCCGCAAATGGGTAAGCCCACGAGTTCTGATATTGTTCTCCCTTTCCCCCCGTCAGAATCAGGATAGAGCGGTTGAGCACAGAGGGATGTTTGAAGCAGAAATCTCACACGGGACTGGTGATGAAGATTGGTTTACGATCGCTGGCGGCATTGGGGAAACAACAGGTTCTGAGATCCCCCTAAATCCCCCTTAAGAAGGGGGACTTGTTCTAGGCTGTGTTGACATCTGGCGTTCAACCCTATTTGATGACTGAATTTCATCTGTACGAGCGAAACGCTTCGTAAACACTGCGGGTAAAGACTTGCAGTATGAAATGTCAACAGAACCTAGTTCCCCCCTTAAAAAAGGGGGGTTAGGGGGGTTAGGGGGGATCGAGATCGATTCGACTTGAAATCGAAACCCTAAATCCGGACGGAACCGCCATCAAACAGAGGAACCGTCATCGAGAAGTTTTCGCCGTAGGTGAGCTTTTGCTCTTCCAAAATCGAGATCGCGATCGCCTCTCCCATTCGCAAAGACTCGATATAGTCGGTGAAGTAATGCACCCCCGCCCAGTTGCGCCCGATCGAAATATTCGCCGCAAGTTTGTTGAGTTCCCCTTCCACGGTGAGGGGTTTCTCGAGGCTGACGGCTTCCAACTTGGAACCATCGGCGGTGGATTGATAGCAAATGGGAGCCTTGGTGTCCGGTTCGACTAACTGCGCCCCATGGTCGAAAAATGCCTTGAGAATCGTCACGCAGGCCCCAGCAACTGTTGCGTGTCCGGCCCCGTAAGCGGGGTGCATGGGGGAACCTTCGGGGAATGCCATCGGTAGCAGGAAGGAACGACTCCAACCGTTGTTGCTGTCCCCAGCGCGATCGGCAAAGTTACGATTTTGAGAGTCGTTGTGGGCGGCGATTTCCCGTAAAAATTCCGCTCTCAAACCCATCCCCAGATCGCCTATGACATCGAGTCCTTCGCGATCGTTGTTGCAATAGCGAGTCAGCCATCCCCCAATCGCTTCGGGGCGGGCGCGGCGATGAACGTTGAATTTCTGGAAGCGCACGGCTTTGAGGGCGCGGGTGGCCACTTCAGTCACCAAAGAGAGGATGTGAGGCGGGCCAAACTGAGCAAATCCCTGCTGCTTATCTTGGAAATCCGCCCGTTGGAAAGGAATCCCCGGATCGAAGGGCATTCCCAATCCGAGCAGAATCAGGCAGGCATTCAGGTAGGCTTCGTAAAGCGCGTCGTAGTGGACGTAGGTGGCTAAGTCGCGAGGGGTTGCCATAAACCGATATTTCGGATTGTTGGAATAGGTTTCCAAACCGCCAAAATTTGCCCCGTTCTGCACGTCTAACCAGGCTTCCCAGGTGGTCATGTAATCCTTACCGGGGTCGGCAACTCGTACCCGCTGATCGACACGAATCGCGCCGTATTGGATGAGTCCGTCGGTGAGGGCATGGGCGTTTCCCAGTCCCGTATTGCCAATCAGTAGGAATTGAGACAGGTAGGGTCCGACGTTATCTCCCGGTGCGACGCCCCGAAACACCGTTTGCCGCGAGAACGGTCCCCGCAAGCGAGATTGCTCGGCAGGGGTTAAATCCCGCTGTTCTCGGCGAATCCATTCGGTTTGGTTGAGGCGCTCGATCGCTTTGCCGATATCCTCATTCGTGTCGAACTCTGCGAAGGGCACATCCCGCAACAGCGCCATGGAATAGACTTCCATCATCTCGGCGATGAGTTCGGGGCTATCGAGGGTGGGGGCCGGTGGCATGGTAACCGCTTGAGCGTCCGGCCCTTGGAGATCGAAGGTATTGCCCGCCCCGGCACTTTCCCAGGCACGCACCGATAAGGATTCTTCCCGCGCGAACTCGGACTTCCACTGGGGATTTTCCGGATCGGCCGTTCCGTCGGCATTCAAGGGGCCCAGGGGCGTATCTTGGAAGTCGCGGGCATCGCCGGAGTCGATACCGCGCACGAACTGCTGGTAGTCTTCTTCGGAAGCCACAACCCCGTTGTAGCGGTGAGGCAAGCCTTTGGTGAAATTGCCCAGGTGCGTGGGTTGATTATCGTTATCGCGATAGCGGAACTCCTCGCCGTTGCTGATGTGGGTGGGATGGGGGCGTTCGCTGGCAAGTTCGGCCGCCATCTGGCGAATTCGGAGGGCTTCTAATCGGCGATCGTTCATTAGTTTTATCTCTCTAAAGTCAAATGGGATCGATTCAGTGGGGACTGAATCTGCATGGGAAAATGCATGAGAAAATTCAGCGGTAAATGCAATTTTCTGGGGAGAAGATTTCCGGATTTCATTCCCCCTCTCTACGGGGGTCTCCACCACCGGTTACTTTCACCTTTGATGGGAAGGATTTCCAGATTTTGAAAGAGTCTGCCCTGATTCTGTATCGAAAATTTAAAATTGCCAGAATGATTAATTAGATAAGTTTACGGAAGAGTTGGATACTTATCCGGAAATATTGAATCCATCAAGAAATCTAAACTCAAAACAAAAAAAATATTCGATTGGTGGTTTTTCTCGCGGATATTGAAATTTTCTACGAGGAATAGGCTAAACCTAATCAAGTAGGTAAAAATGGAATTCGTCTGCCAAATCACGTGGTGATGTTGCAGGAAGTTATACATGGCGCGATCGCATATTTGGGTATTTAGAAAATGTACTTTCTCAATTCGATTGTGCCGAATTCGATCGAGTTTTTGCAGCACCCTCGGTGGGTACTTTGCGATCGAGCGGCTTGGGAAAGTTTGGTTACAATGCAGCCATACCCGACTGTTACCGAAAATTTATATGACTGGACTTGAAATGCTTCCCATTGCCGAAGGGGCAATTAAAGGCTTGGCGACGATCGTGGGTTCCACTGCCGGAAAAGCCGGGATTCAAGCATTGGGGAAGACAGGAAACAAGCTGAGTTTGGAAGTCCAGAAGTTGTTGTTTCAGATTTCCAAGGACGACATCCAAAACTACATGGAACGCCACGGCATCCTCAAAGTTTTGGGAATGCGGGAACCGGTCAGTTTGGAATCGGTTTACACCACCGTCCGAGTTTTGGATAACGACACGATCCGGGGCTTTCTCTCCGTTGAAGCCCTCGAAAAAAAATTCCGTCAAACCGATAAACGGGGTTTCGCTTCCAAGGAACCAAGCAAAAGCTCAGGACTGACAGTCGCCAACGAAACGCAATATTTGATGGTGTTGGGCGGTCCGGGAATGGGGAAAGGGATTCTCAGACAAGCAGATGATGTACTGATTCAGATGGAGCAAGAAGCTCAAACCTGCGTCGCTGCGTCTAAATTACAGCGCTTGTTGGAATGGGCCGATCGCATCACGGAGGGTTCGGCAGGGGAAATCGAACCCGTGGGGAAACGCGCCCTCGCCCTCGCCCTCGCCAACGCCAACGCCAACGGCAATGCCAACGTCTACGCCAACGCCAACGCCTACGCCAACGTCTACGCCAACGCCTACGCCAACGCCAACGCCGATGCCAACACCCTCGCCAACGCCAACGCCAACGCCGATGCCCTCGATCGATTCATTACCTACGCTCGCAAGTTATCTGACTTGCAAGTTTTCAACACGAACTTTACCGTGTTACTTGCTCGATTGAAGGTGCTCAAAGCCAGAATTCCGGATGATAACAAGCAACGGAGGGAACACCAAGCCTTTGCCCAGCGTATCGTCCAAACTTGGCGAGAAGCGTTCGATCTTAGCTCAGAACTCATCGATTTATCTCAAGAAGAAATTAAGGCGATCGAGAATTACCTAAAGGAATACGGGAGGCTGAAAGCTCCCGTGTTTTAACCGGGAGAGGTCAGCGACTGCGGTTTTAACCGCGTTGAAAAATTTGACGAATTGCAAGATAATGCGGGGTATCAGGAATCAAGCAGGGTATGGCCAAACGGCTGCTAGCCGCATGGAGCGCGGGATAAAAAAGAGGCGTGAATCTGACCTTGTATCCGGGCAGTGGAGGGGTAGCGAAAACCCGCCTTAAAACATAGCTAGAACGCATAACCGCGTCAAACCAAAACCAAACAATGCATACAGTACCGTAGGGCATACGGAAACTGAGAGAGCGATCTCTAAAACGCTTGAGGAGACAAGCCCCTCTGGTGCGAACACTTTTCCGCGAGAGAAGGGTTAGTAGTAAGGGTTGTCGATGAACCAAGAATCCCCCGTCATTTATGCGGGGGAGTGTCAACTCTATGCCAATTTGCTCATAGTAGAGTGCTGACGGGCTGCCGTTCGCGTCTCGAAATCGACTTGGCAAGAAATCGAAGGGCGGATGTTGTTACCGAAAGCGAAACGATCGGGCAATCGGGGGTAAAATTCGGAGATGGGGAGAGTGGGAGAGTGGGAGAGGCGACAGCGATATAATCGCAAGTAACAGGCTGTCGCACGATGGTGAATTCCCATGACGATCGAAAAACAGTTGTACGAGCAAGGCGTCGAAAAAGCACGCCAAAAGGACTATGCTGGGGCGATCGCCGATTTAACCGAAGCCATCCAACTGAGCCCCTATTTTGCTGATGCCTACTACCAGCGCGGACTGGCGTACTTCGATACCGGCAACCTCCACGATGCCGTCTCCGATTACACCCGCGCCTTGGAGTTCAACCCCGAAAGCGTCGGCGCGCGTTACGCTCGGGCGTTGGTAAGGTTAACGCTGAAAAATCTACCGGGGGCGCTGGAAGACGTGGATGCAGCGATCGCCCGCGATGAGAAATACGCTGCTGCCTACAACCTGCGCGGCACGATCCAGCGCAAACAGGGCAACATCCAAGGGGCGATTGCTGCGTTTAAAAAGGCGGGGGAATTGTATCTGGCGCAAAAGGATGCCCAAAACTGCCGTCGGTGTTTGGAACGGGCGAAACAGCTTCAACCGAAACCGTCTCAACCCACTCCCCCAGCGCCGCCTCAACCTCTCCTCTCCTCTGATGAGATTTACGCCCAAATTTTGACGAAAGCGGAATCTGGCGACTGTCGGGGGGCAATGCGCGAGTTGGATTGGGCGATCGAACTCGACGAGAACGATGCCAATGCCTACTGCTGTCGGGGAATCGTCCGCAGCAAAATGGGGGATTCTCGGGGGGCGATCGCCGATTTCAACCGGGCGCTGCGCCTGAATCCAGAAGATGCGATCGCCTCTCGCAATCGCGGCAAACTGCGGATGGAGCTGGGGGATTGGGGCGGTGCGGCATCGGATTTCAACCGGGCGATCGCGATCGAACCCAAAGATGCGATGCTGTTGGTGGCGCGGGGCAATGCCTTTCGGGAAATGGGCAATTATTCCGCTGCGATCGACAATTATACCCAAGCCCTGGAAATCGATGCTGAAGATGCCAACGCCTACTACCATCGGGGCATGGCGCGGGCGCGGATGGAGGAAATGAAGGAGGCGATCGAAGATTATCAAAATGCCGCTTCCTACTTCTGCGAAAAAGAGGATTGGAAAAACTATCAAAACGCCCTCGATAGTCTAAAAAAACTTCAATCTGCCGTACCTCAAACCAAAGCCGCCGAGGTGAATTCCAATCCCCTGCGCGATCGCCTTCTTCTTTTAGTGGGAGGACATTGGGGCATTGCGGAACGGCTAATCGAGCGAGCGAAGTATTACTATCCGGGAATGTCCGAAGATTGGTATCTCGAAAAGGTGGTTTACGATTTGGAACAGCAGCGTGGTGGGGATGGGTGATTTAACGCTTTTGCACAAAAAGATTGTTCTACGATTCCTATGCCGTTCGTTGGGGAAATTTTCTTTTCAGATAATAGTTGCAATTTAGAAGTGGTTGAAATTACTAATCAGTCAACCGGCTACTGTCCAAAACCCGATTCTTGGAAATTTTTGGCGAAAGAGCTCGATCGAATCCCTGTTTTCGATCCCGGAAAATTTACCACTCATTTTTTGTTTCGTCGCTGTCTTGTTTGCAATCAAGTTAATATCATTAAAAATAATTTATTCTCATGTGCTGTCTGTAATGCAAGTCTTTCTAAAACTTGGAATTGCGATAATCAAGCTATATACAATGCAAGAATTTAGGTTTGCCAGACAAGCCGATTATGGAGCAACAGCCGTTGCCCCCTACGAGACCCTGAAAAATGCGATCGCGTCTGCAGACCTGAATTCTTAGCATAAAATTATAAGCAAGATATAAGATTGGATATATCGATGTTTTTTGAAGCAGCAGAAAAACAATTCTATCTGTCTCACTATGAAGAAGCTTTTGCTGCCTTTAACGCCATCGCTCAAAATCATCATTTATCAAAATATATTCGAGCAGAAGCCTATAATATGATGGGCGTAATTATTGCCGGATGTGCACCTTATTTATCGAAGAATGAAGATGAGTCGGGATTAGAGTATTTTCAAGCAGCGCTCAATCTAGATGAAAAAAATTTAGCTGCAGCATTAAATATACTCGGAGGCTATCGAACCAGTCCCACGGGTCATAACAATCGTGAAAGTGTCGAACTCGCTTGTCATCTTTTAGAAAAAAATAATTGGCATGACTTATCGGCAGAGGATAGAGAGCTCGTGGTCAAAAATAGAAAGACATTAGATTTATATGATGGCTAATATTCTGAAACCTTACACCTCAACTTCAATTTCATCGAGTTGAGAAATCACCACATCTGCTGCTTCTAAATGTGCGGCTTCCGGTCGTCCCCAGCAAATTCCAATACATCCGGCAGCCCCCGCACTGGCAGCCATTTCAATATCCAGGGGAGAATCTCCCACCATCAGCGTCCGTTCCGGTGCAACTCCGAGTAACTGGCACGCTTCCAGAAACAGCGAGGGATCGGGTTTACTCGGACCGCCATCCACCCCCATTCCCATCTCAATGTAGCGATCGAGTTGATAGTGAGACATAAACCGTTGCACTCGCGCGGTGGTATCCGCCGAGAGAATTCCCAGTTTTAATCCCACTTTCGACAGTTCCTCGATGACTTCCAAAGAACCGACGAATAACGGGGAAGGCGCGTTATCGGTATCTCTGAGGATGCGATCGGCTTCCGTAAAAGCTTCCCGTGCAATCTTGAGAGACTCCAACCAACCTCGACCGGTTTCGGCGATATAGGCTGCGGCAGCAATCTCATTTTCGCGCCGACTCCCTACCGCCAGCAGTCCTGCAGGATCGAGTTGCGATCCCTCAATCCCGTAAGCAATCAGCATCGATTCTCCCGCACCGGGAATTTGGGCATCCACCAGGCGCGATCGCTTTTGTCCCAGATGTCTCAAAAAGGTTTCCGAGTCTTCGAGGGTTCCGTCTTTATCAAAAATGACAGCTTGGATATTGGAGAAGACAACATCCCGGATACGAATCGAGACCAAATCACAAACTCCTAAAAGCTAGTTTGAACTATTTATAGCGGTTTTCATTACAGCGGTTTTCACAAAGGTAGACCCCAGGTTGAAATTCCTGATGCTTTTCAAATGTTTCCGGCAAATTCTGTATAGGATCCATATTTCTGCAAGCCGCTATAAGGTTGAACCGCTCTCGGGGTTGGTGGGCAGTTCGATGGCGAATTAACACGACTACCCCGGTTAGGAAAACTGCCCACCCTACAAATTTCTTCGAGGGGTCAATGTTTTGAAAGCCGCTGTCATACAAACAACGAATACAAACGACCGCTCTCTTTGGCTTGTCATCCGAAGTCGAGCGGTCGTGAATCTAAACTTGTCTCCTCAAATGAGGATTTTTAATCGATCGCGTCGGGAATATCTTCCTCTTCTAGAGCAAAGTCTTCGCTGGAAACTTCCCCATTCGTACCTTGCTGGTTCGCCAGCATTTGCTCTCGGAACTTGGCGGCCATTTCTTCAGCTTTATCGTAGACGAGCTGAGGATTCTTCACCATATCGCCGGGTTCGGGTTCGAGCTGTTTGGTCGATAGAGAAATCCGACCGCGCTCGGCATCGAGATCGATGATCATCACCTTGAGCTGGTCGTTAACGTTGAACACGCTGTGAGGCGTATCGATATGATCGTGAGAAATTTCGGAAATGTGCAGCAGACCGCTGACGCCACCGATATCGATAAACGCACCGTAGGGCTTGATTCCGCGTACCGTACCGACAACGACTTCGCCAACCTGCAAGCCGTTCATCTTATGCTCGACTAGGGCGCGTCGGTGGCTGAGGACGAGGCGGTTGCGCTCTTCATCCACTTCCAAAAACTTCAGGGGTAAATCTTCCCCAACTAAATCTTCTTTCGGCTTGCGAGTGCTGATGTGAGAACCGGGGATAAATCCTCGCAATCCCTCGATCCGAACCAGAGCACCCCCTCGATTGGTGGCAAAGACTCCCGAGTGAACGGTGGCATCTTCAGCTTGAAGCTGCCGAACTCGCTCCCACGCCCTCATGTACTCAATGCGGCGAATGGAGAGGGTGAGCTGACCGTCTTCGTTTTCATCGGTCAGAATAAAAAATTCGCGAGTTTCGTTCGACTGTAAAACTTCTTCGGGTGCATCAACCCGGTTGATAGACATTTCCTGCAAAGGAATGTAAGCCGCAGTTTTTGCCCCAATGTCAATCAGAGCCCCCCTGGGTTCGATACTAAATACCGTACCCGCTACCACATCGCCGGGGCTGAAGTGATAGTCGTATTTGTCGAGCAGGGCGGCAAAATCTTCGTGAGTAAAACCAACGTCTCTAGTAATTGTGTTCTGATTGACCATGCGTATTGTTTCCTAGTATTGGGTATCCTTACTGGGCCTCCTATGAATGGATGTTGTCTATCCTGGGATGGCAGGGGGGTTGGGGTGGATAAATTTATGAGTAATCGCTTTGTAATCGCTAAAACTTACTTTTTAGAACACCACATCCCTCTTTGCGATTGGGAAGGCATAAGGGGGCATCCTATTATACATTTTACCCTAACGGATTCGATCCTTAATTTAATCTGTAGACTTAATTTCTCTAAACGCTATCATAAGTTGTGATTATCAAATTTTCTCGCAGAGTCCCTCGACAGATATTCCCAAACCCGAGATATCTTCACCGCCTCAAGAACGAGTCATCCATGGGGAATGAGTGGGATGTTCGTCTTCAAAATCTAAATCGAATTCACCGTCCAATTCAAGTAAGGTTTGGGACTGATTCTCCCGCAAATGATTCAAGGTTTCGACGAAGTCGCGGATGCCCTGAAACTTTCGGTAAACTGAGGCAAAACGAATGTAGGCAACTTCGCTTAAGGGACGCAAGCGTTTGAGCACTAATTCGCCGATTTCGTGAGAACTGACTTCTTTGGTCGATCGCTGTTGCAGTTCGGCTTCGATCTCATCGACGATCGCTTCGAGTTGAGTTGAAAGCAAGCCGGTTTTTTCGCAAGCGCGAACTAGTCCTCGCAGGAGCTTAGAACGAGCAAAGGATTCTCGGCGATCGTTGCGTTTGATCACGGTAATGGGAACGAACTCAATGCGTTCGTAAGTCGTAAAGCGACGATGACAGCCCAGGCATTGCCGACGTCTGCGTACGCTTTGACCGGCTTCGGCCGCTCTCGACTCCAGAACTCGACTTTCGGTATGTTGGCAAAAGGGACAGTGCATGATTTAATGCGTGGAATGAGGAACCCTTAGGGGCAATTCGATGTCACAGGGGGCGATCGAAGAGCTAGGTTTTAAGTTCGATCGCTTCATCGATGCCATTTAACCCGATATGCTAAAAACCCAGAACAGACGCGCAGATTTTATCGAACTGCACGTCTGGGCTGAGCTTTTCGCAATGTAGAAAACAGAAGCAGTCGCAGGTGATAGACCTGAGGTGCGTTCTGCACTCGAATTTGCTATTTCCCAATGGTGGGAGTGTCGCGAAATGCGATCGCAAAAAATAGTACGCCTAAGGCCAAAGCAAGAATTAAGATATAAACGAGACTTTCCATCTTTTATCTCCTCGTTTTTCGATAGTTACTAGTTTACCAACAGAAGGGCCTAATCCGGGACGACCGCGAATATGCACCCGCCACTCTTAGACCCGATTCTGCTGAGATAGATTCGATTAGACTTCCTGTTTGCGGGTAGACTTGTCGCCCACTTTTTGGAAGAATCCGAATTCGACTTGCTCTTCGTCGAGTTCGGGGTCGATTCCGGCGAACACATCCCGGAACAGCGTCCGAGAACCGTGCCAAATGTGACCGAAGAAGAACAGCAAGGCAAAGCAAGCATGTCCGAAAGTAAACCAACCGCGAGGACTGGTTCGGAACACACCGTCGGAGTTCAAGGTTTCCCGATCGAACTCAAAGGGTTCGCCCAACTGAGCCTTACGGGCATATTTCTTAACTTCAGCCGGATTGGTGAAGCTTTGACCGTCGAGTTCGCCACCGTAGAAGCTGACCGTCACGCCCGATTGCTCGAAGCTGTAACGAGATTCAGCCCGACGGAAGGGAATATCGGCCCGAATGATGCCGTCGTTATCGGTCAAGATAACCGGGAAGGTTTCAAAGAAGTTGGGCATCCGACGCACGGTCAGTTCCCGACCTTCAGCATCGGTAAACACGGGGTGACCTTGCCAGGTTTGGGCAATGCCATCGCCGGAGTCCATTTGACCGGTACGGAACAAACCACCTTTGGCAGGGCTGTTACCGACGTAGTCGTAGAATGCCAATTTTTCAGGAATTTGCGACCAAGCTTCGGATTCGGTTGCCCCGTCAGCGATATTGGCTTGAACGCGACGCTGAATTTCTTCTTGGAAGTAACCCTTATCCCACTGATAGCGGGTCGGTCCGAACAGTTCGATGGGAGTTGCGGCACAGCCGTACCACATCGTTCCCGCGACCACGAAGGCGGCAAAGAAAACCGCTGCGATACTACTCGACAACACGGTTTCGATGTTCCCCATCCGCAGGGCGCGATACAACCGCTCTGGGGGACGCACGGTCAAGTGGAACAGACCGGCAATGATGCCGACCACACCCGCTGCGATGTGGTGAGAGACAATTCCTCCTGGGTTGAAGGGGTTAAAGCCTTCAGGTCCCCAGGCTGGAGCCACGGGTTGCACGCTTCCGGTTAACCCGTAGGGATCGGAAACCCACATTCCCGGACCCCACACGCCGGTGAGGTGAAACGCTCCGAAACCGAAGCACAAAAGACCGGACAGGAATAAGTGGATGCCGAAGATTTTCGGCAAGTCCAATGCCGGTTCTCCCGTACGGGGATCGCGGAAGACTTCTAAATCCCAAAAGACCCAGTGCCAGACGGCTGCTAGGAATAACAGTCCGGACAGGACGATGTGAGCGATGGCTACCCCTTCAAACGACCAGTAGCCGGGATCGACTCCCGTCTCTCCCGTCACGCTCCAACCGCCCCAAGATCCAGTCACGCCTAAGCGAGCCATGAAGGGCATCACGAACATCCCTTGCCGCCACATGGGGTTGAGAATGGGATCGCTAGGATCGAAAATTGCCAGTTCGTACAGGGCCATTGAGCCGGCCCAACCTGCCACGAGGGCAGTATGCATAAGGTGTACAGCAATCAATCGTCCCGGATCGTTCAGGACGACTGTGTGTACGCGATACCAAGGTAGTCCCATTGACTACGCTCCTCCTCTATTACGCTTTACTCAACGCTTTTTTGATAACTTGACAGCTACGCTGCCAGAAATTGCTCTGACAGGCTGATAGCTATCGCCTGTTTGAGAATTTATCCTCAACGTTGAAAAAAAACTTCACCGTCTGAGTTTAAACTCAACACGCTCGAATTTTGACTCTCGGTCGAGACAGAGCGTCTGCGATCGATGCCAGTAATTATCTCGCACTCAACGCTCCGCATTCTAACTTGGAGTCAGTTTGCAAGATTGCTGTTACTCGATAAAGCGCTGGAAACATGAAGATTATTTTAAAAAGTTTATCGATTGTGAGGTTATATTGCAAGCTTGCGGGCACTTTTCCCCCAATTTTTTAAGATATCGTGCACTTACTATTAATTTTCTATACGATTTAATTGACAAATGGCGCTGGTTGAGGTGAGGCGTTGCAGCGCTTGTTCGGCACTCATGAGGCGTTTGAGAACCACCTGACCGATCGCATCCGGTGTGGAGGTTTCCGGATGGATCGGTTTAACTTCGACCATCAGCACTGCATCTTCAACGCGATAAAGCCACAATTTTTCAACGCGATCGATAATGCACAAATTCGTTTGTTCGATCTGGGGGGAACGTCGCCAAGCATTAGGATTCCATAACCCTTGAGATCCCCACACGCGATCGACTTGCCATCCTTCCGACAAAAAGAAGTATTTCACAAATTTTCTGCTCCAGACAGTTTGGGTTTGGAACTTTTTGTCTACCATAACCCGTCTGATGAAGCAAACAAATAGCCGAATCGAGAAAACTCAAAATTCATCGTCGGGTTTCTCGCACTCGAACACGGGAAGGGCGGTTCGATTGCATTTTGTCACCAGGGACAGCATTCTACCTCGATCGAGAATCCCTAGCTGAATTTCGATCGTCACTAACGAGTTCCGCAAATTTGCGGAATACTTAGAGTCATCTTGATGAACTCTTCATAGAATATACGGTTTAGTTTATTAGAAATTTATCACCGACCCTCCGTAATTTCAACTACCCTAATGTTTATTGATGTTTCCACAAAAGGAGTTTGACAAACCAAACTCGCATTGGGTGTGCCATGAAAACTACACAGAAAATTCCCCAAACACATTCCCTAGATTTCGTTGCGTGGTTGCTGCTCGCTGTTTCCCTGTGCTTTCCCGCAATTGTACTGACCTTGGAGTTGTCCCACCAACAAGAAGACCGATTTCTCCAAACCCGAGGGGCAATCTATCAAAGCAGTCTCCTCAACCAGGTCAAACGAGATTATTCTCCAGTTTATTTGGCACTACGTCCTCAAATTCTGAAAACCGCTCCTCAAGACTGGGCGCTTTTGGAAAGAACCATTTGCCAAGAAGTCCAAGTCCATTCAACTGCCTCGCTCAAAGAAGTCGCTAGCGAACTCACCACCTACATTCCCCCTGAATTTCGATCGATTTCCCTTGGCATCGTTAAAGCGGCGAGTTGCTTGTAGTTGGACTGGGCAAGCTTTCACAAATCGGGAAAATGATAAACGGCCACTCCCGTCCGGGGGTGGTTTTCCAGACTGATGTATCCCAGGCGAACCATTTCATCAAGAATCGCCTCCACCTCCGAAAAACTCATGGAGGTATCCATCACCGCTTGAGTGACCGAGAGTTTGCCACCTCGCACGCGAGCGGATTTCAGGAGTTTGAGACGTTGCTTGTCGAGATCGGGTGTCTGGAGGACTTGTGTTTCGGCATGGGTTGGGGGTAAGGGGACTCCGGCTGCCGAGACTCCCAACTTCCCTCGCGCCTTCTGGTAGTACTCATCCACGATGCGAGACACGAAAAATCCATCGATGAGGGCGCCCAATTCTCCCACGACGGGAAACATCCACAACACCCCCATCCAAATTTGACCGTTATACCATCGGTGCAAACCGCCGAGGGGATTGATGCCCGGAGAGATAACCGCGCCCACGAGTCCCACCACCCAGAGGAGATGGGTGGTGTTGCTGCGCGCGCGCCATTCTGCATCGGTGGGTGTGGCAGTGGCTGGGGGAGGGTTGACTGGTGAAGTCGCTGGGGTGGCCCGAGTCGGAGTTCCTGGAGTTGGAGTCGCGGGGCGGTGACTTTTGGGTTCGAGGGCTTGTAACACGGCTTGGGCGCTGGGATAGCGTCGGCGCGTACCGCTTTCGAGGAGTTGGTTTAGCACTCGCGCCAGGTCATCGCTGACGGGGTTATTCACCAGGTAATCGGACCACACCCATTTGCCTTCGCTGCTGTCGAACAGTTCAAAGGGCGGAATTTGGGTAAGGAGATAGATACAGGTGACGCCCAAGCTGTATAAATCGCTTTGCACGACGGCTTTGCCGATGGATTGTTCCGGGGCGGCGAAACCGGCAGAACCGATACTGGTTCCCGTACGGGCTAATGCCGTGCCGGTGGCGAGTTTCGATGCCCCAAAATCCACTAAGACGAAACGACCCGAACCCACCGAGGAACGGCGGCGAATGATGTTGGCGGGTTTGATGTCTCGATGGATAATGTGGCGATCGTGAACGAATTGCAGAACTGGTAGGATATCGGCGAGGAGTTGACGAATTTGGGTTTCGTTGAAGGGGCCCGATTCCGCTAGCTCTTGCTCTAGGTTCTGCCCGTCGATAAACTCTTGAATGAGGTAAAGGCGATCGTCTTGCTCGAAGTGAGCTAGCAAATTGGGAATTTGTGGGTGATTGCTCAATTCTTCCAAGCGGGTGGCTTCTTGGCGAAATAGGGTCGCAGCTTTGGTGCGATTGCGGAGGTAGTCGTCATCTGACCGAAATTGCTTGATAATGCATCGGGGTTTGGATGGTTTGTGTTCGTCTACACCTAAGAAGGTGCGCCCGAAACCTCCAGCACCGATGGGTTCGAGTGCCCGGTAGCGATCGCCGAGTCGTAAAGGTCGATCGCAACTCCCGCACGAGGTAGCCTCGAGGGGGTTCTGAGGTTGAGTGCAGTGGGGATTGAGACAAAAACTCGTCTGCATTGAGGATCGCCAATGAGAGTGAAAAAGGGTTGTCAGGGAGCTTTAGAAACGCGCATTTGAGCGATTGAGTTTGGGAAAAACGCAATCCGCTCGATACATCGACATCGCGACGAAGCGCACTCTCTTGGAGGCCCGGAGACCGAGGATGCTCCGGGAACGGGATGGGTTAATTCTTCCCATCTCCCCATCTCCCCCTCACCGCATCCCCTGGATCCTGCCTTCATTCTGACAAATTCTTCACGGCTTTATCTTTGGCGGGAAACCGTCATCTTTGACCTGGGGAGTTCACACAAATTTATATAGCGTATCAACTTGTAACAAAAATAGAGGGTTTCTGCCCGCATCCCATTGGTAGACTGGATCTCATACAAAAATAAGCCTTTCCAACTGAGTCTCTACTCAAACAGCCATAATTTAGCTATACTGGCTCAGCCCCAGCCATCGAGCAAAGGCGCGAGCGTTATCGGAACACCCACAACAACCATCATGGTAGATTCCCTCAAAAAACCGACCTTTGAAGAAATCCGACCGGGGGTCAAAGTCCCCGCCAAGGAAACCATCCTCACCCCTCGCTTCTATACCACCGACTTTGAGGAGATGGCCAAGATGGACATCTCTCCAAATGAAGACGAACTCCTCGCCATTTTGGAAGAGTTCCGCATCGACTATAATCGCCATCACTTCGTCCGCGATGAAGAGTTCGAGAAATCTTGGGATAATATCGAGGGTGAAACCCGGCAAGTGTTCGTTGAGTTTTTAGAGCGTTCCTGTACCGCTGAGTTTTCCGGCTTCCTGCTCTACAAAGAGTTAGGACGGCGCTTGAAAGATACCAGCCCGGTACTCGCCGAGTGCTTTACCCTCATGTCTAGAGACGAAGCGCGCCATGCTGGGTTCCTCAACAAAGCGTTGTCGGACTTCAACCTGTCTCTAGACTTAGGTTTCCTCACCAAAAGCCGGAAGTACACCTTCTTCAAGCCGAAGTTCATTTTCTACGCCACCTACCTCTCCGAAAAAATCGGCTACTGGCGCTACATCACCATCTACCGTCACCTAGAGAAGCATCCCGAGGATCGCATCTATCCGATTTTCCGCTTCTTTGAAAACTGGTGTCAGGACGAAAACCGCCACGGCGACTTCTTCGATGCGATCATGAAAGCGCAACCCCAGCATCTGAATGACTGGCGCGCCAAGTTGTGGTGTCGCTTCTTCCTGCTGTCGGTGTTTGCGACAATGTATCTCAACGATCTCCAGCGTTCTAAGTTCTATGCATCTCTCGGCTTGGATGCGCGGGAGTACGACATCCACGTAATCGAAAAAACCAACGAAACCGCCGGACGGGTTTTCCCGATCACCCTAGATGTGAATCATCCCGAGTTCTACCAGCGCCTCGATGTTTGCGTGAAGAATAACGAGAAGCTGACGGAAATCGTCAATTCCAGCAAACCCAAATTCGTGCAACTCCTGCAGAAGCTCCCGCTC
Organism: Zarconia sp.; assembly: GCF_057467645.1. Classification (NCBI taxonomy): domain Bacteria; kingdom Bacillati; phylum Cyanobacteriota; class Cyanophyceae; order Oscillatoriales; genus Zarconia; species Zarconia sp. The sequence continues at coordinate 9,560 of NZ_JBRJXU010000042.1, read as the reverse complement.
TACGCTTCCAATGCATGGCAACTCGCGAAGCTCTACTTCCTCAAGCCTCTCGATGCTGTGGAAGCACAAGGTCAAGCTCGTTAAAATTTCAAAATTGTCGCGCGCTACGAGTTTTTAAAGTCTCGCTCCTCATATTAGACTGGCCTCCTCTACCCCGATGTGGGTGAGGGGGATTTTTTTGTCGATTGGCAAACAGCACGCCAGCTCGATTTTCACTCACGACTCAGGCTTTTGAGCATTTTGAACCGTTCGATGAGAACCCTACGGCGAATCACGAGTTCGGGTTCGAGAAGTCTAAATCCCTGTTTGAGAAAAAAATATTTTGAAATCCGACTCGCCTCAGTCCGCAAACATTGAGTACCGAGATCGCGCGCGATCGATTCCAACTTTTGATAGACTTCTGTGGCGTAACCTCGACGAGAGAAACGGCGATCGGTGAAGAGAAAGGCAATGCGATCGGCTGGGGATAACTGACCGAAGGCGACAATATCCGAGTTTTCGTCTGACGCCTCAACGGCAACCCAAGTCCAATCGAGACTCAGTAATTTACGAAACGGCTCTAAACGATCCTCGAAAGATGAAGACCAAGCGCAGATTTGGTCGCGATCGTAAACCCCAGAAGCAATGCCAAGAATCGAATTTCGGTAAACCGCTTCGATCGCCTCCGCATCTGATTCTCGATATTCTCGTAAAAGCATTGTCTTGAGTTGAGATTTTACAGTTGAGGCGATCTGTACTCTTGTTTCAGACCCGAATATGCCTCAAAAATACGTCGGTGTTCTCGTTGGGAATATTCGTCCTCGCGGGTTTCATAGGCGCGCACCCAGTCTTTGAGCATCGCTAAATTGGCATTTTGCGCCTCTGGGGTGGGGTATTTTTCCGGTTCCCAAGGTCTGGACTCGCAATTTTGCAGGCATCGATCGATTCCGGGATTGAGAAACCGCAGTTCGTTGCAATGGGGAACGACTAATTCCACGAGAGACCCGTAACTACCTTCGATAACCCAGCTGGGATGTGCGGCGATAAACTGTTCGATGAGTTGCTGACTCTCGGGTAATGGTTTGCGGACTCCCGCCTCGTTCCAAGCACAGGTATCTAAGTCGAGATGGGGAATTCCTGCCGACTTGGCAAGATGCTTTGCCATGGTAGTTTTTCCCGAACCGGAGTTGCCAAAGATGAGAATTTTTTGCATGGGTTCGATCGAAATGCAACAGTTTTCCGTGCCATTCACGACGATAACCAACCGTTAGAAAAGCCTTACCAAATCGATTCGAGTTTTAGTACAAATCCCGATAATACATCTTCTCCAGAAAGTCGATCGGGTGAGTCCAAAACCTCGACATCCCGACCCGGACGATAAATTTCCACTTGCCGCGTTTTCCGGTTAATTAACCAACCCAACCGCGCTCCATTATCAATATACTCTTGCATTTTCTCCTGGGTGGTTTTCAAACTATCGCTGGGGGAGAGTAATTCCACCACAAAATCGGGACAAAGTGGGGGGAATTTCTGCCGTTGTTCTGGGGTGAGGGCTTTCCATCGTTCTCGTTTCACCCAGGAGGCATCGGGGGAGCGATTTGCACCATTGGGGAGTTTGAAGCCACCGGAAGAATCAAAGGCGATTCCCAAATTACTTTGGCTATTCCATACCCAAAGTTGAGCGGTGAGTCCGGCATTACTGTTGCTCGTTTCCCCTCCCGTTGGTGTCATAATAATTAAATCGCCCCGATGAGTTCGTTCGAAGGTTAATTCTTTGTTTTTTTGACAGAGTTCAAAAAACTGGTCGTCTGTTAATTCGATAACAGAGTTTAGATCGATGGTAAATGATGTCATCATAATAACTCTGTGAAAATCTATTATAATTATACTCAATCGACTTTAATCGAGCCAGCTAAAGCCTAGTAAAAATCTGTTCGCAATTCACAATTGTACTTAGCAATCGCCGATGCAGTAGGCTGCAAAATCAGCCGTTTATGCGTGACACGATTGAGATCTAATAAGAGTCGGATGATTGTATCGCGATCCTCCTGGCTCTTCACTGCAAGTAAAAAGTTGTATCTTTATCTCGATCTCTATTCTTAATCTCTATAAAATAAACAAGATAATATGCCTGGGAAAAAGCGGAAGTCTCAAACGTCTAAAACAGATCGTCTCGTCTACTCTGAGTTTGGCTCATCGGATAATTGCGAAGCGATCGCCCGTCCGGAAGTCGATCTTCCACCCCAGCAACAACAAATTAGAATTCAAGCCTCCCGTAAAGGACGCGGCGGCAAAACCGTGACGGTGATTAGTGGGTTTCAATCGAAAACCGAAACCTTAAAAAAGCTTCTCAAGCAGTTGAAAAATCAATGCGGAACTGGGGGAAGTTTGAAAGAGAATACCCTCGAAATTCAGGGCGATCGCACTGGACAGTTACTCGAAATCCTAACGAAACTCGGCTACAAAGCGAAAATTAGTGGTGGTTGATTTTGCGGAGTCTGAAAATTAACTGTATTGCCACACTATTCAAAATCGGAATTGTACAATTCCGATTTTGATTCTGCTCTACTTTTTTCAATTTTAGATAAACGACGAACTTGGAAAATAAGATAGACAGCAACAGCAACTGCTATCGATAAGCTAATGAAGTCCCTGGGCTGTAATCCAATAAAGAGGAACTGGAAAATAAAACTGAAAACTTGTTGTACTAAACTCGCATAGATAACGAGATTAATGCGATTCGGAGATTGAACGAGAAGTTTTCGTAGGGATAGACCGGTCGATAAGTAAGCCATACCAAAAGCAAGTTGAAACGCCCAGGATACAAGCACAAAAACATTTTGGGAAACTAGCGATAAACTACCAATGCTTCCCAAAAGATAAAGAACCGCAAAAAAAATAAAATAAGCTTTTAGAGAGCGAACACTTTCTTTCATCTAATTTGTTTACATCTTAATTTATTAAATTAAAACAATTATAAAATAATATTTAAATCTAAATCTAAATTGAGTCGGTTGTTTAAATTAACTTAATCTCGACCGTTGTAAAGATTAAATTCGATCGCGACGTATCCCGTTTGCCAACAGCGAGGAAATGGAAGTGTTAATGATGCTACAATACTATACTCGCAACCCATTGATGCCTTCATTCACCCACCGATAAACAGCACGCAAACAGGAAGTAATCTATGTCCGATCGCATGAAATGGGTTAACGCTTTATCAACGCGCCCCTCCCTAGAAGCGGCAGTCACTGAAGTAGTCGAAACCGCCCAGCAAGCTTTAGAAGGCCCCGCCGACTTGGGATTCGTGTTCATTTCCGCAGCCTTTGCTAGCGAGTATCCCCGGCTGATGCCCTTGCTGCGAGAAAAACTCACCGTTCCCCATCTCATCGGTTGCGGTGCGGGGGGTGTCGTCGGCAGCAATCCCACCACGGGCGATCGCCAAGAAGTTGAAGCCGAACCGGCGCTGAGCTTGATGTTGGGCTATTTACCGGGGGTGAAGGTCGAGACGTTTCACCTGCGCGCGGAAGATTTACCGGATTTGGACAGTCCCCCCGATCGCTGGGTTGAGGCGATCGGCGTGCCTCCTCAAGATCGACCCCACTTCATTTTACTGGCCGACCCTTTTCTCTCCAAAGTGTACGACCTCCTCCAGGGACTCGATTTTGCCTACCCCGGCGCGGCTAAAGTTGGGGGACTCGCCAGTGCCGGATATAGCTCTCAAGGTATGAGCTTGTTTTGCGACTACCACCTCTACGACGAAGGAACCATCGGGGTTGCTCTCAGTGGCGATGTGGAGCTCGAAACCATTGTCGCTCAGGGTTGCCGCCCGATTGGCAAACCGTACCGGATTGCCGAAGGGGAACGCAACGTTATTTTAGGTCTTGAAGAACTCGAGCTTGGGGGAGAAATTACCAGTCCCGGCGAACCCCAGCCGCCGCTGAAACTGGTGCGCGAGTTAATCCAAACCCTCGACGAGGACGATCGCCAGCTGGCCCAAACCTCTCTATTCGTGGGGTTGGTGCGCGATGAATTCAAACCCGAACTCGAACCCGGAGACTTCCTGATTCGCAACCTCATCGGTGTCGATCCCCATTTAGGGGCATTGGCGATCGGCGATCGAGTTCGTCCGGGACAACGAATTCAGTTTCACCTGCGCGATGCGAGAACCTCCGCTGAAGATTTGGAGATGTTGTTGCAACGCTACGAAATCTCATCGTCCGATGCACCCAACTCCATGGGTGCGTTGATGTTTGCCTGTCTCGGGCGCGGGGAAGGACTTTACGGCGAACCGGATTTTGACTCCGATCTGTTTCACCGCTATTTCGAGGGGGTTCCCCTGGGTGGCTTTTTCTGCAACGGCGAAATTGGGCCCGTGGGGGGAACGACGTTTTTGCACGGCTACACGTCGGTGTTTGGTATTTGTCGGCAACGGTAAGTGGAGGCAGGGGAAGCAGGGGAAGCAGGGGGAGAAAGAGATAGGTATTCGATCGCATATTTACGATTCTTGAATTGAATCCGATCGAAGAAGTTCGATCGCAAAAAGCCAATATTTGATGGCTGATGGCTGAAAACTAACCCAGAGATTGCCCAAGCAACCACTCGTATCCCTCCCGAAACTGCCGCTTTGCATCCTCCTCAATAATGCTGCCATGGGCGACGATCGCCCGTTTGAAGTCCCATCCTAGGAGAATTTGAGCCGATCGACGCACTCGTTCTTTCTCGGAGGTGCCCCACTTTTCTAAAAAAGAAGGTCGCAGTTGCTTGTATCCTCCAAAAACTCGCGCAACCAGTTGTAGGACTGGGGAAAAGCTTTCATCGACGAAAAAAGCCGTATCGGTGACAATTAACGTTTGGCTCGATCGATGGTAAAAAACATATTCATTCAAGGAGGCAACACCGCTAGGCAAGAATGTATTGACTCCTTCAAAGCGTCGATATTCTAGCTCGTTGCCAAAATAGTCCGAACGGTTATCTAAGAGAAAGTCAATGGCGAGATCGGGGATTTTCTCTTTCAATCCCGACGGCGCGTAGAGTTTGGCTTGAGGATAGAGATTTTTAAAGTGACTTAAGAAAAGATGGTGAAAAAAATTCGGTGCAACGATCGATTTAACATCCCCAAGGGCATTGAGTTGCTCTGTTGTGGCTCGATCGATTTCGATGGGCGAGATAACAACCAATTCTCGGTGACTCAGCCGAACGACCGTCATCCGAGTCCCGACATTCAAACCCAAAAATTTTAGAGGTTGCCGGGCAACCCAAAGATTTTCATCAATTTGTTCGAGCATTAATTCAGTTAGCACCCATCAGATCTAGGATAAAACGAGCTGGGGGAGAGGAGAATTATTCAATTAAATGTTCCCCATTCCCCATTCCCCATTCCCCATTCCCCGTTCCCGCAAAACTTTTCACGATCGAGCGCGCGAACTACTATACGATCGATAATTCGATCGATTTGTCTCATCACTCTCCTCAAAGCATCCATGAAAAACCTCAGCATTCTCATCCTTCTTGGGTGGTTGACCCTCATCGGAAGTGTTCGCGCTCAAGAGGTTCCCATCCCAGGCAACAGCGATACGAACGGCAACAGCGACCCCACCAACCCCCAACTCGTGCCGGAACCCGTCACTGACGGACGTGCGGGGATTTGCAATCGACTCAATACCGACATGACCCCCGAAGATTTGGTGGCGTTAGCCGAAGAGGCGGGACTCGAACTGACTGGGGAATCCACGGCACCGGGGGAAATCTTCCTCGCCTGGTCGGACCCCGATACGGAGGAATTTCTGCGCGTTGGCTTTCTCGGAGGTGTCTTGATGGATGTTTCCTGTTCCGTTAGATTTGAGCTTCCCCCCCCCAGAACGCCAGAACCTCGCGAAAGTACTTGCGAGGAATTTGAATTGGGGATGAGTTTAGACGATTTAGAAGAAAGACTCGACGACGATCGCCTTGAAGCGACCAACCGTCGAGTTTCCGGAGGGGAATTTCTGTGGGAATGGGAGAATCCTCGCACCTTGGAGTCCATTCAAGTTATCGTCGCCAATGGAGAAGTGACGAATGTCTTCTGCGCTCACCTCCCCCAACCCCTCGAATTTGATGAACTCGATGGGGAAGGGTCAAATTAGCGCCAAATTAGCGCCAAATTAGCGCGTTCTGGCTGTCATTTTGTCGCTGCTTGGAGTCGCTCCCTCGGATTTCTTCACGCGGGCGAACAAGCGATAGGCGTTGGGGTTGAAACCGCCAGCAGAAGCGTCATCTTCCGATTTGATTTTCACCAGGGTGTACTCTACATCTTCGGCGTAAATGGCGAAGAGAATTTTGAACACCTCAAAAAACTGAATCGCCCCCTGACAATCTGCTTCGGGTACCCCTTCGTAATATTGAATCAAGCTGGCGATGCAGCGTTCTAAGTGGGTGCGAGCATGGGGGTCGATGAGGACGAGCTTTAGGAGAACGAAGGTCAGCGTCAGGGGATTGCCACGCGATACGAGTAAGTGAAACAGTTCCGACGGTTCTCGCCCATTTTCGGTGGTTAACCATTCAATGGTGCGAGTGCAGGTTCTAAACCGTAAGGACTCATCGACGATCGCGCTATTCTTTTCTCGATAGAGGGCATTTAATTTGCGGGCGAACTCCCAGGTGAGTTGCACTGCCCAACCCTGCTTTTGGCAAGCACCGAAGAGGTACTGTTGCAAACCACTTTTGAAGCTGGCGTAACTCGCCCCATGGGAGCGTTCGACGAACAACCGAGCGATTTGGGTCGAACTCATGCCTTGTTGTTTGATGACGATCGTTTTGATCAGGCGTAGGACTTCGTTCCCAAAAATGGTGGGGTTGGGGCAAGTGCGATCGTCGTATCCGACAGATTGACAGCGGGTGACGTACCGGGCGAGGGCGAGCTTAAAGTGGTCTTTGTGCTTCCCGGCAACCATTCTGGCTAACTCTCGCTGTTCTCCAGATTTGTTGACATCGAGAGACTGAGCGGTCAATTTATAGACCAGATAGCGATCGCTCCATTTCCCTTGGGGTTGACCTTGGGGTAAGTTCGGCGAGCCCCCCGTCCGATGTCGAGCGGCAAACAGCATCAATTCTTTGTAAGCGGGACTGGCAACAAATCGCTTCAGCCACATCCGAACGCGGCGGAGAACCGGAGAAACGCTGTTGCCGGTGATGGTGGGGTCGCCAAAGGCTTCAACCAGCTGGGGCACGAATTGTGCCTGACCGTTGATTTCCCAGTAGTTCAGAATAATGTAGGCAGCTCGCTCGATGGTGGAAATGAAGTGCTGCTCTTGATTGCCGCGGACGATATCCTGCAACGCCTGTAAGGCTTCTGCTCTCTTGGCATTCGCATGAACGAACAGGTTTTTAAACTCACGCAAAACGTCTTCGGGAACCCAATCGCGAACGATATCTTGGAGATAGCGATAGATGATGTCTTGAGGTTGCGATCGCCCCAGGGAATGGGACGGGTGTAATGAACCCAAATTCACCGTTGACTCAAGTTGTAAGTTCGTTGCGCCCATGTTGCCTGTATTCCCTGAATAGAGAGGTGAGGAAGTCATTCGATCGCACTCAGTTGGTTCGGACTGAGCCTTCTACTCTATATATAGGTCTAGTGGATGGAACTTATGCAGTTTTTGATATTCGAACGGGCTGTTTTGTGTAACTCTTTACAAAATCCAAACCCAATGAATAAAAAAAACAATTGCCGTTACATGGGAGAGAACAAAATAGGATTAGTTGAGCTGGGAAATGACGACCGAGTTTCTCTCAAAAATAAATTCGCTATAGTCGGCTAGATCGTCGAGTCCAACGCAGTTGAGTAAGATTTCGGTGGCTGCCCAGACAGTCAATCTCACAAATAACTTTTTCCACTTTACGGGAGGTTGTGACGCAGATCTCTTTGAGTTGCGATCGCGATCGCACTGGGAATATAATCGGTATTGAAGAGGGAGAGAAACCGCGACGGGTAATGAGTAAATTCGCTTGTCTTCCATGAGAACACCTCCTTTTGTTCGATGATTTTTTAGGGTGAATTTTTCATTCGAGTTCTCTTATAAAAGTCATAGGTTGTTTCCCTCCGGGTTATGCAATCTTGGGGCGAAATTTGCCCTGTGAAAATGGGCGATCTCGCCACTCGTCCTTCAAGGTATATCGTCATATCCCCGAAAACATGGTCACAGCAGCATCTTTGCGAGATATAAATCCGGACTTAAAGTTTGTGCAAAGGATCGCTGTTTCTCGCGACTCATTTCATATCGCATCCCGACGTCTCAATTTCTCTACGTTAAAATTTGAGGCATCTCTGAATTGAGCAAGTCTCCCATCGGAAAACACCGACCCATCTCGAACACCATCACGCTCGAGGAAAGGATGGGGTTTCACACCCAAGGAGAATTTTGATGAACGAATCCCACACCGAACTTTACCAGCGCATTCAAGAATTTTCTCTCGACGATCGCACCAGCGATTTCCCCTTCAGCCGGCGACTTGCAAGGGAGAATCGCTGGAGTCCCGAATACGCAGAACGGGCAATTGCAGAATACAAAAAGTTTGCCTTTCTCGCCGTCGCTGCCGGACATCCGGTGACGCCTTCGGAAGATGTCGATCGGGTTTGGCACCTGCACTTGCTCTATACTCAGTCCTACTGGGGAGAGTTTTGTCCCCAGGTTTTGCAAACCCCACTCCATCACAGTCCGACGCGGGGAGGTAAGCCGGAAAATCGCAAATTTCACGATTGGTACGATCGCACCCTGGCTAGCTACGAAGCCTTTTTCGGATACCCGCCACCATCGGATATTTGGCCGGCTGCTGCCGTTCGTTTCGATCGCCATGCCTGTTTCCAATACCTGAATACTCGGCAATACTGGCTGGTTCCCAAACCGAGTTGGGAAATTGTCCCCCAGTTTTCTGGGAATCGATCGATAGTTGCGGTTCTGCTGGTGGGAATCGCACTGATGCTGACGGGTTGCGAAGTGTTGGGTTTGGCAGCGTTTCCCAACCCCCTCAATTTTCGAGGATCGGAATTTCTCACGTTATATATAACCTTGATGAGTGCAGCACTGATTTGCCAATGGGGGTCTTTTGAATATTTCAAACGATCGGACATCGAGGATTCCCAGGAGAACTTTTCTCTCGATACTTACGAAACGGCCTATCTCGCCGGGGGAAACGATCGAGTGGTAGAAACGGCGATCGCAACTCTGGTGCAGCGAGGACATTTGAAACCCGATCGCACGACTCGAACCTTAGAAGTCGTCAATCCTTTACCCGAGAACAGCCATCCTTTAGAAACGGCGATCGAATCCGCACTTCGAGACAGAAACAAGTTCGATCGCTACCGCCTCAAAACCGCAACGGGAGTCGCTGCATTCGCCGATGAAATGCGCGATCGCCTCATCCACTTGAAATTACTCCCCAATGTCAAAGACTCCCGACAAGTATAGCAACCGCCAAGGCGGTTAGGACACTAAACGAAGGACATATTCGATCGCATCTCGTAAACAATTAAACTGATGGAGTTGTTTGCGGATACGACTTTTCAACCAAGACCAGCACTGTTCAATTTTGTTGAGGTCTGG
>NZ_JBRJXU010000041.1:0-19063 GCF_057467645.1 Zarconia sp. | reverse complement strand
GGGATTGGAGGGATTTAATTTTGGATGTTAGATTTTGGCATAAATGATTAGCATCCCATTAATAGGCTAATGCTATGTCTAGTCAGCACTTTTCATGTTAAATTTACCATCGCTGCCCTAGGCTAGAAGTTTATAGTGCTTTATTTCATTGGTTACGTGCTAGGAAAAACAGCTCGATCGAGTCTAAGCCTAATCATCCATTCAACACTTTATTTCATGTTTTTAGAGCGATCGCTTCTGGCGATTTGCGGAAAAAGCTATTCATTTTCAGTCTCTGGTAAACGAAAGTAAATCTAGCTCAATACTCTAAAAAAACGCACCCGATCGTAACGTCAATTTTAAACTTTAACCACTCGAACTCGAAAAAAAAAGTTAATTTTTCATTTTTAACTTTTAATTTTGCATTTATTCCTCGATCGCCCACTGACAACTCAGGCGCAGCAGCAATCTAAAAAAGAGATCGATCGCAAATCCGATAATCCCGAGAACAATCAAACAGGCAAAAATTTCTTCCGTTTTTAAAAACTTTTGGGCAATGAGTATTCGCTTTCCCAAGCCCGATTCGGCAGCCACTAACTCGGCTACCACCACTAAGTTCCACGATGCAGCCATATTGACGCGAAACGCATCGATAATATTGGGAATAATATAAGGCATTATCACCTGAAGCACAACCTGAGAGCGCATTCCTCCCAAGGTGTAGGTGGTTTCGATTAAATCTTTGGGAACGAACTTCACCGCATCCATAATCATCAGGGTATTGAAGAACACCGTGCCGATAAAAATCAGCATAATTTTGGGTTCTTCGTTAATTCCCAGATAAATGATTAATAGGGGGACGAATGCCGGGGCGGGCATATAGCGAACGATGCCGATAATTGGTTCCGTTAGCGCCCGAATACTGGCAAAGGTTCCCATCGCAATTCCCAAAGGCACTGAAACGATCGCCGCCAGGAGAAACCCCCCCATCACCCGTCCGAAACTCGCCAAAGTATCGGTCGCCAGAAACCCCCGCCTTCCCAAACTGACAAACGCTTGTCCCACTTCTACCGGCGAAGGCAGAAATACCGATTCGACACCGGGAAGGGAGGACACGATCCACCATAGGGTTAAGGGAACGATCGCCGAAAGAGCCATCAAACCCCATTTCAACCCCACGGGAATGTCTTCGCCGATGCGCCAAAACACCGTCGGTTTTAAAGTGCGATCGAAACGTTTTGCGTCGAGAGGTTTGAGGCTGTCGCTAGGAGGAGTCATGGGGAGGATTTGGGGCAGGGCAGGCAGGGGCTGTAGGGGCAAAGCATTTGGGCAATAAATTATGAATGAAACGACATCTAACAAATCCAAATGCTATAGCGCTATCGCGCATGGCTATAGCCTACGGCATGGCTTCGCTAACGCTAACGCCCTTTTCTTTTCAGCAGTAGGGGGGGATTTGGGAGGCAGAGGAGGCAGAGGGGGCTAAATTTTTCTCCCATTTCCCACACCCCACACCCTACCCCCTACCCCCTACACCCCATTCCCCATCTCAATTAACTGACATTCGCTTCCGCGTAGGCTTTGACAAAGCGATCGTCGAGTACCGCATCCAAGTCGGGGGCTTCTTCGATAAAGCCCACTTTGACCATAAAGTCAGCCATCTTCTTGGCGGCGTAGGGCATATGTTTCATTCCTTCCCCCGGACTGAAGGCTTCGAGATTATCCTCAATAGAGAACATCCGGGTTCCGTCCTTAAATTGCTGGAATTCTTCGACGCTGACATTCGCCCGTTCGGCGAGGAGTTCGTCGGCTTTGGCGGGGTTATCTTCGATAAATTGAAGAATGTCGAACCAGGTATTCACCAACGCTTGCACCTGGTCGGGTTTCTCCTCGATGAGAGTTTGGCTGACTACGAGTAAATCGGGAATCGCACCGGGAAACTCTTTCGAGGATATCAGTTCTTTCGACCCTTCCCGCGTCAGTGCCGTCAGCCAGAAGGGGGGGAACGCACCCACGGCATCGACCTTTCCGGCGGCAAATGCAGCGGCTGCCGCCCCGGTTTCCAAGTTTTTGATTTGAACATCATCCCGCGACATTCCCGCCTCTTCCAGGGCTAAAGAGAGGAGAAAGTCATCCACCACCCCTTCTTCCACGGCAACGGTTTTGCCTTCGAGGTCTTCGATGGTGTCGATGCCCTCGGCGACGATAATTTTGTCGTTCCCGGCGGAGTTATCGTTGACCAATACTCCCACCTCGCCGTTGACTGCCCCGGCGGCAAAGGAAATCGTATCGTTGAGGGTTTGGCAGTTGGCATCGATTTGTCCGGCTGCCAGGGCTTCCATGGATTCGATATAGCCGTCGAACCATTGCAACTTCACATTTGCCCCGTTGGCAGCAAATAAGCCTTCTTTCTCGGCGATGTACCAAGGCCACCAGCCAGGCCAACTACTGTAGCCCATGACGATCGGGGCATCTTCGGACGGGGTGGTTGAAGAACTCGAATCGGTGGTGGGATTGCAACCCACGACGATCGCCCAACTCAAGGAGAATAGCAGACACAAAGATAGGAACTTGCGAATTCTCATTATATTTTCGATAATGCAATCTCACGTCAAAAACGGGTTGCCCAACACGACGTCCAGAATCGAGTTCGATGGGATCGATGTCGCACTTACGGGTTTGGAAAGGTCGAAAATCCCCGTATTGTCATTGCTTTAGTCGTTTGCCGAGCGAAGACTGGTCCGTCAACCCAACTTCAAAAAGTCAAACCTTCCTCACCCCAAAAGAGATTTACCAATCACGCGGTGTGCGCTCTTTTTGCGCTCGAAAGGATGGTGAGCGAGTCGAAAAATCCCCTATTCCCCATTCCCCATTCCCCATTCCCGCGTGCGGTCAGGTTTTGGATAAACAAGTTGTACATGGCGTCAATCTTAATTTAGATCGAAACGACCGACGAGATTGTTCGTCAAGATCGGTTTTGGCGTTCGCAAACGTCACTGAACTGGAAATCGGAGGACTTACGGTCCGATTAAAGTCGCACTTTGACCCATCCGAGAGGCAGATGCTCGATTTTGCAGGGAAACCTGCCCTCGAACCCACTCGAACCAAGCTTCTAACCCCTCACCGGTTTGGGCGGAAACGGGAAAAATTGCGACATCGGGGTTGAGTTGCCGCACGTTTTCGACGATGCGATCGATATCTACATTTAAATAGGGAACTAGATCGATTTTGGTAATTAGCAAGCAATCGGCTTCTCGAAACATGACCGGATATTTGAGGGGTTTGTCTTCCCCTTCCGTGACGCTGAGTAGGGCAACTTTGGCATGTTCCCCCACTTCAAACTCCGCCGGACACACCAAATTCCCCACATTTTCCACCAGAACTAAATCGAAGGTGGAGGGGTCGAATTGATGTTCGAGTTGGTGCAAACCTCCAGCCACCATTTTGGCATCCAGGTGACAGGAACGTCCGGTATTAATGGCGATGACGGGAACGTCGAAACGTCGCAAGCGATCGGCATCGAGTTCGGTGGTCATGTCTCCTTCGATGACGGCGATTTTGAGTTGGGTTTGCAGGGCGGCTAAGGTGCGTTCGAGAACGACGGTTTTCCCCGCCCCCGGACTGCTCATTAAGTTCAAACAGGTAATCTCCCAATCCTCGAATTGTTCTCGATTTAGATCGGCTAAATCTTGATTGGCGTGGAGTAAGTTAATACCGAGTGCAGCATCGAATGTTTGGTGCATGATTTTTATTTTTGATTATTTTTGAAAGTTAATTTTTGCTGAAATTTTCAGAATCAATGAGTAGAAAGTTTGAATTGAGATGAATAAGTCTAGTTTGGATCCCCCCTAACCCCCCTTCTTAAGGGGGGAAATAGAAAAATTCCCGGAAAAATAAATAGTGCAAGTTTCCTATGGCTTCCGCACAAACAAACTGCGTTAGCTTCTTATAGCTTCCCCCTTAAGAAGTGGGATGGAAGAGAGATCTAGGGGAACGGGAGGGGGTCTTTTTAAACTGCTAAATCCTTACAGCCGAACGATACTCAATCCGATCGATTTTCAGTTCCCGCCCCGATCGAATCTCTTCCATGGGCGATCGACATTTGGGACAGGCATATTGCAAGCCGATTTCTGGGGCGTATTCTTGTTGGCAATCTTGGCAATAAGCCACCAGAGGCGTTTCTCTAATTTCGAGTTGGGTCGAGTCTAAAAAGCTGTCGCGGGTTTGTACTTCAAAGGCAAATTGCAAGCTGGCGGGTTCGACACAGGTGAATTGCCCGACGACTAAATGAATTTTATCGATTTGAGGGCGATCGGGCTGGGATTCCCACCAGTCTTTAACGGTTTGGATTAAGGCTTTGGTCATGTCGGTTTCGTGCATGATTTCTCAATGGGGTGTGGGGAATTTTTAAGTAATAAGTAATAAGTAATAAGTCGGGAATGGGGAATGGGGAATGGGGAATGTCTAATCGGGAACATTTAATTAAATAATTCTCTTCTCCCTTGTCTCCAAAGCCCCCGAGAGCAAGCGAAGCCTCCCCTGCCTCCCATCCCCGGCGATCGATTATTCCAGTTCCGGTTGGGCTTCGGGGTGAATGTAATCGGGGGTTTCGGGGCGGGGTAGTTGATTGGATAGCACCAGGTTGGCGAGGGTATCGCAAATGACGCGGGTGGCCATCAGGGAGGTAATATCGCTGATATCGTAGGGAGGCGACACTTCTACCACTTCCATGCTGCAAACCGGAGCGCGTTGGACGATTTTTCCGAGTAAATATAGGGCTTCGCGGGGCAGCAAACCGCCGGGTTCGGGCCAGCCGGTACCGGGGACGAATCCCGCATCGATGCAATCGATATCGAAGCTGATATGCACGCAATCAGTGCCATCTAAGGCCCGCTCTAAGGCGTACTCCACTGCCGCATCTAACCCCATTTCCGTAATATCGGTGACGGTGAGGATATTGGTGGCCCGTTCGCGACACACTTTCACCCCTTGCCGGGGAACTTGCCAGCCGCCAATTCCCAATTGAACCAGGTTTTTGGGGGGTGCATTTTTAATATTGGTAGCGTGAAACCAGGGGCAGGTGTGCATCCGTTCGTCGAGATCGGTTTCTTGGGTATCGACGTGGCGATCGAAGTGAATAATTCCGACTTTTTTATCCCCTAAATGGCGACACACGCCGCGAACGGTGGGATAACCAATGGAATGGTCGCCTCCTAAAATAATCGGCAATGCCCCGGAACTAAAAATGTGGGCGATGCCTTTAGAAATTTGGTCGAAAGACTTTTCGTTATTGGCGGGAATGGTGAAGATATCCCCCACGTCACACAGGGTAATTTGCTCGCGCAAATCGACACCTAACTCGAAATTATAGGGAGTATACAACGCAGAAATGCGCCGAATCCCTTGGGGTCCGAACCGAGTCCCGGGGCGATAAGTGGTACCGGAATCGTGGGGAACGCCGACGATGGCGACATCGTAGTTGCCCACTTGGCGTACGTCTTCGAGATAGGGTGCTTTGAGGAAGGTGTTGATGCCGGCGAAGTGGGGCAGTTCCCCTCGCGAGAAGGTGGGAATGGTGCGATCGCCAATACTTTCGGCGGCTTCGAGTCCGTATTCCAAACCCCGATCGACTTCTTGCTGCCAACCGGTGAGGGGTAATTGGGCTTCTTTATTCAGGGCTTCTTGGGCGATTGAGTTGGGTCGTCCGAAAATCGGTGGGTCTGTCATGGATACTCAGAGAATGGAGAACGTCGATGGAGAATATTAAATTGAGAACGAAAACGAAGGCAAACCAAATACAAAAATACCCGAAAGAGTTACAACAGACTCTTTCTGTTGCATTCTTCTCCCGGGCTTTTTTCCCGCCGTGTAGTGGCGTTTTTCAATAAAAAAACCACCTGCTTCTCTCGGACCAGACGTTAAAGTTTCAAGGAGGAAACAAACTTTAACCGGAACCCTAGAAGCAATTCGCGATAATTTTTAATTTTGTTGAGGCATGTGACTTCAACAAAATCATTTATTTTTTCTGAACTAGAGCTGGAAATTATTTTATCAAGCTTCGATTCAATATTTGTATATGATTTAACAAAAAATGCGAATTTACATTTCAAGATCCGAAAACAATAATTTCATAGTATTAAGAATAAAAAAGATATATTTTTAGATAGCTGTTTAGGAGTCAAAATATGCAGAAATTGAGCAAAATAGCGGTTAGAGCGATCGAGCATTGTTCTGATTCCATCAAGATGTTGTCGGCTTCACATTATTTGGGTGGCATCGGATGAAATATCGATCGAACGTCGAGTTTTCGGGTTTGGAGAAACATTGTGAGTCTGCCGAGCATTGGACGCAGGAAAATCATCGTCGATAATACTCAATACAATTGGCGAGTGCGTCATAAACCGACCTACATGCAAGGGATCGAACAGAGTCAAATGTCTGCAGCGATCGAGCTGGCGAACCAAACCGGTTCGGTCTTAGCGATCGAATTCCCTTGGTTTCGACCCGATAGTTGGCTCTCGAACGAAGTCAAGATCGTAACACCGAAAATTATTAAAACCTGTATCGAGAATGCGATCGCACAAGGGTGGAATCCATGTGCCAAAGGTGCAACGTTTCATTACAGGTATAGCGATCGAGCGTGATATCAAATCCGGTTGAATAACTATAATTCCGGTGGATGTGAGCAGGGGGAGCGGGGGGAGAAAGTGACTTGTGGGATTTGTATATTATGGTTAATTACCCGGATCCGATCGGACAGACGATCGAAAAAAATATAAATAAAATCTATTGAATTGGGTCACCCATCGAGCCATATACTAATCCGAGTACCTCAAGACTGATACCCATGAGCGATACCGATCGAACTGCTTCTTCTATCCGTACCCTTGCCGTCGATATTGGCGGTAGCGGGGTGAAAGTGATGGTACTCGACGAGACGGGAAATCCCTTAACCGATCGCCTGCGAGTTCCAACCCCCCAACCCCCCAAACCCAATGCGGTACTCGATGCGATCGTTGGACTGGCGACGGATGCGGGTGAGTTCGATCGCGCTTCGGTGGGATTTCCCGGCGTTGTCCGCAACGGCATCACCTACACCGCCGTGAACCTCGATCCCGATTGGATGGGGTTCGATCTCGCCAGCGCGCTGCAAACACGCCTCAACAAACCCATCCGAGTGGCGAACGATGCCGATATCCAAGGCTGCGGTGCCATTTCTGGCAAAGGCGTGGAACTGGTTGTCACCCTGGGGACGGGGTTCGGTTCGGCACTGTTTATCGATGGCAGGCTGGTTCCCAATTTGGAGATGGGACACCATCCCTTTCGTAAAAAAGAAACCTACGAGGAACAGCTGGGACGCGCGGCATTGGATAAAGAGGGGAAAAAGGAGTGGAACCAACGGTTAGAAAAGGCGATCGCCACCCTGGAAAAGTTGTTTAATTACGATGTTTTATACATTGGCGGGGGGGAAACGAAAAAAATTAAGTTCGAGTTGCCGAGTAATGTCCAAATCGTGCCTAATGTTTCCGGTTTGCTCGGTGGGATTGCTTTGTGGAAGGATTAGGCAATCGGTGGGTAAACCTGGGGTCTGGGTGACGTTTTCCAGTAAATTTTTTCTCGATCGAAGTTAGATAAGAACGCGATTTCAGACGCGCGAGCTTTTGTTGGTTACGAATGGTTGCAGATATCTTCGATCGGGAAACATTGGGTTTGGATTTTAGTTTTTTTTTATGGCTCTGGTCGTCTCCCGAACCCTCGGCGGTCGTTCTCGATTGGGAAGCGCTGGTTTTTGATTTGAGTGTGTTTCGATCGCTCGGGTTTTCTCCCGAACCCTCAGCGGTCTGTCTCGATTGGGACGCGCTCGCGGTTTTTAAAAAATCGGAAATTTCATCGACTAACCACTGCTTCTCTACCGGGGTAAATTCATGACCGAATTCGTGGCGATCGAAACTAGTTTTTATCGCACAATTAATTGTTTTTATCCCTTTAAAATTGGTGTGAACATCGAGATATACATCCTGAATTTGATTAAGAGAAATAGAAATATCAGCTTGCTTATACCACCATGGATTTTTTATTGTTAGCTCGGATTGGTTGATAAATAAATCAAAGTTTTTCTTGCGAGGAGTACCACTAGCGATGATGGGGATGATGAAAATCGCTATTATCAAGAAAAAAATGGGATTCAGAAACATTAAAAACATGGCAATTAGGCAGACTAGACATACCCAAGCACTAAAAAAAATAAAAATAGAATCACCAGATTTTTTGTCTTGTGTTTGAGATTGAATTGATAAATACCAATCGTTGCGTTGGATAGTTAGCTGACTTCCTTTTGGTGGCTGATAAGGTGATGGAGCATCAATAATTTCCATCATTTTGAGTGGCTGTGGCGTATCGTACAAGTTTTTTAAAACGCCCGCTGCTTCGCACGCAGATTTATACCGATCTTCAAGAGCGGGTTCGAGCATTTTCTCCAGCCAGTTAGCAAATGCTGGCGACATTTGGATGCGATCGCGAAAATCAATTTTCATCCGCTTCTGAGGGAGTTCGTCCGGCGAACGATGGGCGAATAAAAATAGTAACGTGGCCCCGAGAGCGTATAAATCCGAGGCAAAAAATGCTTTTCCGCGAAATTGTTCGGGGGGCATATATCCCACCGTACCAACAAAAGTTCCACCGCTAATTAAGGTATGGCGATAAACATCTTGCACGGCACCAAAATCAACTAGATAAACTTGCCCGTCGGGACGACGAATAATATTTTGAGGTTTAATATCGCGGTGAATCACCGGCGGAGAAAGATGATGTAGGTAATTGAGGATTTCGAGCAATTGCATGGCAATTTGATACACTTGCTCTTCGGTGGATCGCCATCCTTTTTTAACCCGTTCGGCTAAAGATTCTCCTTCAATTAATTCTTGAACCAAATAAAACCGGCGATCGCTGAGTGTATCTCGATGGAAATAGTCTAAATATTTAGGAATCGAGGGATGATTGAGAGTCGCGAGAACCTGAGCTTCCCGTTCGAATAAGTCAATGGCTTTCCAGTCAGAAGCTTGTTGTAGAGATAAAACTTTCATCGCCACCCGCTGGTAATTGCTCAAGTCTTCGGCTTCGTAGGTGGTTCCGAACGCGCCTTGTCCGATGACAGTCGTAATTCGATAGCGATCGCAGATAATATCGTTAATTTGATGTAGGGAATCGAGCATGATTAAAAGATTAACAAACAATAAGCTAAACAATCACCAAATTCTGGCAGTCTATTAGACATAGGCGCGAAAATCAAAAATCTAATCAATATCTATGCCTGGGTCATGAATTTCTTTCCCCTTTCCCCCTTAACCTTTAACCCTTTTCCACCAGAATTCTCTTAGTCTTGTCTGGGCTTAAAAGCGGCGATCGCCCTGGGAGAAAGTTTAGAGAGGTCGCCCAATCTCCTCATTTCTGAGGGTTGCAGCCGTCGCAACTTCAAAAACTCAGACAGTTTAATTTCCAACCATTTCTTCTCCGTCGAATTCAGAAATATGCCAAAAGAATATTTACGTACGCCTTCCCAAATCACTAACTTGGAAATAGTTTTTCCTTTTGACCCCCGCGTTACTTCCACATCTACGAGCTTGATATCCGCCGTCCGACCTTTAATTTCCAGAAAACATAGACCGAACCATCGCTTTTCGATCGTGAATTGATGGCGATCGATAAATAAAGATTGAGAGCTGAGTAAAGACATCAATAGCATCACCAGCACGATCGATATCGGCCAGACAAAATAACCCAGAACGATCGTAATGGTGGTTAAACTCACAATTAAATTCCAATGGATTGGAATCAGGCAAACTAAAGAATCTTTGGTGGTTTCGAGTAAAATCCGAGAACCGCGCGGACTCTCATGGGATATCGCTTCACTCGCGGGTGGTTTTGAGGGGACCGAGAGTGCAGAGGTCGCCTCGCGAGCCGATCCAAATCGATCTTCGATCGCCGGGGCAAGTATTTTCTGCAACCACCGGGCAAACTCCGGCGAAATACTAACATGGCGGTGAAAGTCGATCTGCATCCGCTGTTGCGGCAGTTCTGCTGGGGATTTCCCCGTCAGCAAGAATAGCAACGTCGCCCCCAAAGCGTACAAATCTGAGGCGGCCCCCACTTGTCCGCGAAACTGTTCGTGGGGCATATATCCCAAGGTGCCGACAAAGGTACCGCCACGGGTGAGAGTGTTGCGGTAGACATCTTGCACCGCGCCGAAATCCACTAAGTACAACTTGCCGTCGCCGTCGCGAATGATGTTCTGGGGTTTGATGTCCCGGTGAATCACCGGAGGGGTTAACCCGTGCAGGTAGTCGAGGATATCGAGCAGTTGCAATGCCATATCTTTGACGCGACGTTCGTTAGGCCGCCACCCTTTCTCCACCAATGCCGCTAGGGATTCTCCAGGGGCTAAGGCTTGCACCAAGTAAAACCGGCGATCGCTTGAGGTATCCTCGTCGAAGCGATCGAGATATTGAGGAATCCCCGAATGCTGCAAATTCGCCAGCACTCGCGCCTCGCGATCGAATAATTCGATAATCTTCCAGTCTTGTGCCTGCCGCAACGACACTACTTTCATCGCCACCCGCTTGTAGTCGGTGAGGTCTTCGGCTTCGTAAGTGGTTCCCATGGAACCTTTACCAATGGGGGCAACAATCCGATAGCGATCGCGGAGAATTTCGTCGGTTTGATGTAACGTTTTCATCTTGAAAGAATAAGTAATAAGTAATACGTGGAGAGATCTCCAGATGCAATGAAGTTGCAAATCTTGTGGGAACTCTTAATTTTTAACTTTTAATTTTTAATTTTTCATTGATTAAATTCCCTACCGACTCGCAGCATCCTGTCGGGAACTCGGGGCACCGTTGGAAGGAGGCTCGAAAGTCGATTCGCACTCGTTCAACATTGGAGGCGCACAAGTCGAGAGATTTTCGTTCCAGGAAGAAGCGGGGATAACAACACTCAAGCCGATAAGCAGCAGCGCGAAAACCGTGGCAATGCGATCGCGTCCCGCAATCGTTTGTCGGAGAAAATTTTTCATGTTCGATCGCCGTAAGCCTGTGATTCCCCAACATCAAAAAAAATTAAGGAATTATTCTCATCTAAGCACTACACAGATACACAAATCCCGTTTGTGTACGGAGATTCACATAGAGCATGCTCGAGAATTCGGAATGGGGAGAGGGGGAGGAGGCGGCGGGAGCAGTGATACGGGGACGCGGGGAGGAGGAATTCAGATTTCAGATGCTGGAGTTTCTCTGGGATTTGACTCAATTCAACTTGAGTTCTGGTTAAGGGATATGCGGGAAAATAACAGACCAACCGTAGGGGTCAACGGCCATTGACCCCTACCGTATTTATTGTCCAATATTAAATGTCCCAAACCCTCTGGGCGTCGCTATCAATCCAGAAGATTGCGATCGAGAAATCTTAATTGTTCGGGAATTCTACGGATGCTTGTCAATAAGTCTTAACGTTATCGTCAAATTAGAAGTGATAGATCGCAAAAAAGCGAAGGTTGAAATTGACGATCTATTAAATCCCAGGCTTCGAGCAAACATAAACATGGTACAAGTTAACTTTAATCGTTGGGGTGACGGCGGCTTTCAGTCTGAATCTTTTGACGACCGCCAGCCTACATTTGTCATTACTCATGGGTATCAAAATACTGGTGGGAATGCAGCCAACGGCTTTATGCCCGAAGAATGGATTTCCAACAAGGCTCAGACCCTGCGAGAGCGCAATCCCGACGCGAATATTATCGTCGTGGACTGGGAAGATGGCGCTAAACCTTCAGGACTGGTTGGTATCAATTATCCTGCCGCTGCGGATAATACCAGAGATGTCGGTTTGCAACTCGCGCAAGAGCTAATCCGACTCGAAGCCGATCCAAGTACGACAGAATTGATCGGTCACAGTTTGGGCGCTCATGTATCTGGCTTTGCGGGTGCTGCATACCAAGAACAAACCGGTCGTTCAATTGCTCGCATTACAGGATTAGATGCGGCGGGTCCTAGATTTGAGGGAAATCCGCCACAAGATCGCCTCGATCCAACGGATGCTGAAAGGGTCGTTGCGATCCACACCAGTAAGGCGTTGGGACATAACGGCGAAGTGGGAGATTTAGATATCTTTCTCAATCAGAATTACCTCTTCCAACCGGGGGCGCAAAGTTTTATCGACAATCACGGTTACGCTTTTGCCATCCACGATGCTTTAATTCAGGGGGAGAGCATTCCCCAGGTCAACGGTGGAGAGTTTAATCTCGATACCCTCAACAGCGAGTCCGGAAGAATTGAGATCGATACCAATCGCTCCATTTTTGTGGGGACGACTTCGGGTCAGTTTGCTGGGGGAAGCAACCGCTTGAGTTTGGGGTCTCCAGAATTTTCCAGCTTCGTCCAATTTGATGGCACCGGTTTCAGAACGGTGACGGGAAAACTCTTCAATCTTGGGGATCTGACGTATCAAAATGGAGCGATCGATCGCGGTTCGGAACCCCAGGGCGATTTACCTCTGGCGATCGCGACATCATTCGTTCGACCTATTAGCAATACCCAAACCTTTACGTTTGATTTCAACAACACGATCGCGGTAAATGATACGGGAAATTCAGGCCTGGGTAGCGACAGGCTTCGCTTTTCTTCATCGGGTTTGTCGAGCGAGCGAATTGAAGCCGTCGGCACTGAATACACCCTCGATCTATTTGGCTTCTCCACGGATGGCGGCGTTTCTGTCATCAGACAGTTCGACTCACCGGAAAATAGCACGACGAATGCCAGTTTGTTTGGCAAAATTACCGTGGCCGAATCTCGCATCATTCCCCCACTACTCTGGGACAAGATTAGAAGCGGCGTTGCCCGAGCGGGAATTGGATTGGTAGAGGGTCTGACAACTTCGATCTCGACGCTAAATCCCTTCTCAAATTCACGAACTGCCCAGTCATCAGCACAGAATTCAACTCCAGAAGACGTTTTCAAAATCACAGAAGAAATTGCCACTCAATTTCCGGGTGGGGTCTTGGGTTCTGGCGAAAGAGATGTGGCTATTGGTTCATCGATTGAAGATGTTGTGTTTGGAGGCGGAGGAGCGGATTTTCTAGCGGGTTCGGTTGGCGATGACATCATTCTGGGTGCGGATGATGACGATGAACTGTATGGCGGTAAAAATGATGATTTTATCCATGGGAATCGAGGCAACGATTTAGTCTCGGGGGACCTCGGTCACGATTTTCTCAGAGGAGGTCGGGATAACGATACCTTAATCGGTGGAGATGGCGATGATGTATTAGTCGGCGATCGGGGAGTTGACTTATTAACTGGAGGTTTGGGTGCAGATGTCTTTATCCTGAGAACGGATACTGGCGAAGTCACCCCCGAGGCATCTGCAGCCGATCGAATTCTAGACTTTAATGCTGCCGAGGGCGATCGAATTGGCATCACTGGCGCAGTTCCCATTGAAGTCCTCAGCTTCACTTCGGCAGATATTAATGGCAATGGAATTGAGGATACGATTATCCAATACACCGAAACCGACGAGACCTTTGGTTCGCTCGTCGATATTTTTGGTACGGATATTTTTGGTATCGCCCTCGATGTGTCTCCAGATGTGGCTCGGAATGCGGCTTTCTCAGTGCCGATTGAAGAGCCATTATTATTGATTTGAGCTAATTCCGAGGTGTAGGGTTGGCAATGGCGGCGATCGCATCAGTGTTCGTCGATCGATGTCCGTTCCGCTGTTGCCCACCCAATTTTAATGGTTAAGCGTTATTGAGTGCTCGAAGCAGTATTGGGGTTGGTGGGCAGTTTGACGATCGATGTCAACGTTACATCTGAGCATTGACAACTACCCACCCTACAAATTTATTATCTGACGTTAACTCGAGCTAATTCCGAGCGAAATTAACCGGGTCTTGGTCTCGGCGATGGCGGACGGGAATGGGAGTACCTTGACGGTTGCCATCCAGGACTGCAGTGGCTTCGAGAGATTCCCGCAATCGTTTCGCCGCGTAGATGGACATATCCCGAGGAACGTTGATGCGATCGCGCAGATAGCGCAGGGCGACATCCGACCCCTGCGGTGGCGTGCAGGTTTCCCCGGTCATCATGTGGGTGAGGGCGCAGCGGAGGGCTTCATCGAATAATTTGTCATTGCCTGGGTTGACGCGGATGATGTTGGCGCGGTGTTTGAGGGTACGTTGCAATGCTTCCGTGCGGGAAGTTTCCGGTTCGGGGTAGGTGACATCGGGCAACTCGAACCAGGGGCCGTTATCCACCCGATCCTTATTGCGTTGCATCTGGGGTTCCCCGTTTTCGTAGCAACCGCCCATCTGCGGGGGCAAATCGTGGGCGTGGGTGTGGAAATCGCTTTGGGTGCCGCGATAGGTGGGTCGGCTTTCCATGGCATCGAACCACGCCGAAAAATGGGGGTTTTCTTCCCGCAGAGAGTAGCCTTTGTAGTAGTAGAGGCTGGCATTCATCCGTTCGACGTAGGGGGTAAAGATGACATCTGCGGTGCCGAACTCTTCCAGGAAATAGGGTCCGGGGGTGGCTGCGAGGGTCTCTTCCACCATGGCGACGACTTGGGTAAACTGGTCTCGGCTGCGTTGGTCTTGTTGAGCCGATCGCGCCGGATAGCACAGCCAGGAACACCAGGCGCGAAAGAGCAATCGTTCCAATTGCCGCAGGGGGAGGACTCGGGGGTGTTCCATGCCCAAACTCAAGGGGCCGTAAACGCCTTCGAGGGCGATTAAAATGTCATCGCTTTCGGTGATAATGCGATCGTCGAGGGCGATCGCCGGTAGCATTCCCGATGGCACGATGCGCTTGTACCAGCTTTCTTTTTTCCCGTAGCAGAACATCGTCACTTTCTCGATGCGGTAGGGAATTTGTTTTTCCTCCAGCCACAACCAGATTTTTTGACAGTAGGGACACCAGGCGTGGTTGTCGCGATAGAGGGTGACTCGTACGTCTGCTTCCTCACCCCCGAAAAGGCGCAAGCGAGCTTGTGAATTGGTGGGGCCGTTAACGGTATCGATGTGAAAGTCGGTGAGGGCTTCAAGTTCGGTCCAGGTTAGGGGAGTAGCACTCATGGCGGTGGGGATGCGGGTGAATTCAACGCGATCGAATTATATATAGAAATGTAACGGAATGTGGGGAACGGGGAATGGGGTGTGGGGGAAGATCTTTGCAACTGACCCAATTATCAATTGTCCATTCACTCTCTCCCCGCCTCCTTTGCCCCCAACGGGCAAAAGCAATAGTACCCCCAGGGTAGACTGACAAACCCATCTTAAAAGCACAAACTATAAACGTGAGTCGATCGAGCAGCCGGAGTTTTTCCCACGAACTCCGGTTTCCCTATTCAGCCGCTCGTTTATTCCCGATTCTTCACATCTCCAACGGAAAGATTAACCATGAAAGTGTTTCGAGCCTGGGCGATTTTTTTCGTTCTCTATCTCGTTTTTTGTACTAGTCTCGGACCGAAATTTGCCGATCGCTTTGTAAAATTTTTCACTCAATCGAGTCAATTTGGGTTATCTTAAGCACTCAGCTTTATCCTCTCCTAAGGAAGTCAAAAGTACAGGATTTGTCGCTTGACAGAAGTTGAAGTTGTCAACTCCATCAGCGTTTTAAACTGACGAATGACGGCTGATACCGAAGTGCTTCCCACTTTAGATCGATCGCCTCGTGGACCAAAACTGAATTAACGATTTCTGAAAAATCTGCATAATTTTTGCGATTATAACCTATAACTTAGAGAACGTCGGGGAACGTTCGCATCTACAAATTGAAATAATTTTAAGATGATTTTTGACGCAAGACTAGGAGATAACCCCGATGCTAACTCAAGTTTCAGAACGCACGGTGCGCGTTGTTCGCTGGGTGCTCGTCATTGGGTGGATGCTGTTAATCGTTTCGTTATTTTACGATCCGATTTCGAGCGGGTTAACCAATCCGCAAAAGGCGATGAGTCCTTGGCACGATATGACGCTCTACCAACCCGTATCTGTTCAAGGACAGCCATTAGAAGAGCTGCCCTATCCCATCGGGGCAAGACTTTTTTGGGGGACGATCGTCCCGAGTGGAATTGCAATTGTTTTCGTCCTCGGGCATGAATTTTGGCGGCGGATTTGTCCGCTTTACTTTCTCTCCCAAATTCCGCGGGCGTTGGGGTGGCAGCCAAAACTGAATATTCACCAAAATCAATGGCTGCTGAAGAATCATTTATACGTGCAGTTTGCCTATCTCTTCGTGGGTTTGAACTGCCGAATTTTGTTTATTAACTCTGCTCGACCCGTTTTAGGTGGCTTTCTGATTGCTACAATTTTCCTGTCAATTTTAGTGGTTTATCTCTATGGCGGGCGCAGTTGGTGTCATTATATTTGTCCGTTTGGTTTGGTACAAACTGTATTGACGGGAACCCGAGGATTGTTGGGTAGCCAAGCCCATACCGTACCCGATCGGGCGGTGACGCAATCGATGTGTCGAACGGTCGATCCGGTGACGGGAAAAGATAAGCCGGCCTGTATTGGGTGCAAATCTCCCTGTTTTGATATTGATTCCGAGCGAGCCTATTGGCAAGATTTGGGTAAGTAATTGCCGATCGCCAATAAATTTGTAGGCAGTTTAGGTCTGTCTCTAGTTGGTGATGCTTTCCATTTTATCGCGTTTTTTGATTCATCAATTTTCCGGATTAAATTTAGGAAAAGCTGTAGTCATGGACAAGAGAATTTTGATTTAATTTCTCGATTGCATTCGGTGACAAGCAGTTACTCGATCGACAATGTTGTGTCCGATCTCGAGGAATCGGAGAAACGGCGATCGGCTCGCGGGATAGAGATTAGGGATCTCGATTGATGGAAAGGAGAACGGATGACTTTCCAATGCTTTGCCCTAATTCGTAATGTCTGAATGTAGAGAGAGTTCTTGGGTGATTTGTCATGACAAGTAGAAACGGTCGTCGATTCGTACAGTATGGATACTTGGGTTTAGTTATCGGATATTTTGTGTACTACGGGCTGTATGCAGGCAATTTCGATTATTATTTCTCCGGGGCTTGGGCCCATGAAGAGATGCAGCTTGCGAGGGTCTTAAAACCGGGTTTTTATCTATTCGATCGCCCGATTCCCATTCCCAAACTCGCAGCAGTTCCCCTCACCCTTTCGTTTTTCGTTCTGCTGTGTTACGCCGTCGGCAATCGACTCGAAGGGATGTATCGGCGGTCTCTCAAACGTCGCGAGTTTAGCCCCGAAATCGCGTTACATCGGTCCTTCTCGATTTGTACTTTTCTCGCATTCAATATTTTCTTCATTTATGGCGGTCGTCCGGAAATTTTGCGATGGCCTGAAGCGGTGCAATGGTTGTTTAATGCCGCCGTTGCCATGGTGAGTACCCTATGGCTGTATCGCAACTGGAATCGCAGTTGGGAGCAGTACCAGCGAGAAAGCGACGTGGAAAAGTTGCGCCGCCAACTCAAAAAACTGCCCTTGAATTTCGATCGCATTTTAGAGGGAAAATCCATCGACGACCTCAGCCCCGAGGAAGTGTGGATTCTCGCCAAAACCTTGCCCGGAACCACGCAACAAGACCGGTTGCAGGTGTATCGCGGTATCCTCAAAGAGGCGATCGCCTCGGGACGCACCAACACCGCCACCAGCCTGGAAGTGTTCGAGCAGATGCGCCAGCACTTGGGCATTGCCGACGAAGAGCATTACGCCACGATCGCCGAACTGGGAATCGAAGACCCGAATTTGCTCGATCCGCGCGGACTGCACACGCGCGAAGAACAGTTGCGCCTGGAAAGTTACTGCGAAGCCCTCTCCTACTTGTTGATGGAATGCATCGAACAGGGGATTCCTTTCGATCGCGCCATCGAACTCAAAAGCCGCCAGGTGCGGATGCTGCAACAAGCCTACCGGATTACCGGTGACGAACACGATCGCATTTTGACCCAACTATTCGATCGCGATAGCGATTTGCGTCGCAAAGCCGAAGCCTTACTCTCCCAACTGCAGCTATACACCTGTCGCCACCAAGCCCTCACCCACTCCGTTCCCAACCCCCACGCCGCCGTTTTCGTCCTGTTGAGATCGACTCTCGTTCCGGTGCAGCAACGCTTAACTTCCCAACTCCTCAGCATCCTGGAAATTATCGGCGAAGATACAGCCGCCATTTCCCTCGCCAAACGGGTAGGTTTGCTCGCAGGTCATTTGTTACCCCAAATGCTGCAAGATGAGAAAAGCAATTGGCGATCGCGTCTGAATCCCGAACTGGTCGAGGTTCTGGTACTCAACGGGCCAGAAGAGATTCCCCCGAGGAAAACCACTCAGTTCGGAACTCCGATGCGATCGGAAGTCGCCCTCGATGTCCTCGAAGATTTACTCCAAGACCCCAACGCCATTGTTCGCGCCCTGGCGTTGTATGCCCTGCACCAGCTTAAACCCGAGGGCGGTCGCCAGCAAGCCCAACACCTTGTCTCCCAGGGTATCCTCGACGAGTTGCTGCGGGCAACCGCCGAAAAAATCCTCCAGCCGCGATCGACGTTAACCGCCCTAGAACAAATGTTACGGCTGTCGAAAACCGGTGCGTTCGATGGGTTAAAGCCGGAGTTATTAATGGCTGTCGTGCGAGTGGCCCACCTGAGAACTTACCAATCCGGAGACGTGTTGTGCCATTGGGGAGAGTCGGCATCAGAAATCTTGATTCTGATTCGAGGTCAAGGCGAAATTCAAGTCGTTCGCGATTTAGAGGTGCGATCGATCGGCACGATCGTTCCCGGACAGCCGATTGGCACCGATTGGCAGCGCGCCCGATCGCCAGAAGTGGCAAAAGCGATCGCCGTTCTCGATGGTACGGAAGTTCTCGCCATGACCACCGCCGACTTTGACACCCTCCTCCACCAGCATCCCCCCCTAGCGCAAGCATTACTCGTCCAGTTGACCTGGGAACGCAGGGAGTTAGAGGACGCGGGGACGCGGTGATGGGGTGATTGGGTGATTGGGTGATTGGGTGACGCGGAGACGCGGAGACGCGGAGACGCGGAGACGCGGGGAGAG
>NZ_JBRJXU010000040.1:0-41982 GCF_057467645.1 Zarconia sp. | reverse complement strand
CTCCCCATCTCCCCATCTCCCCATCCCGGGTTATCAGTTGCCAGCCAGCGGCTTCTCCCAAGATGCGACTCTCCTCGAATTGGAAAGGGGGTTGAACTAAAAAGTAAGCCGCAACATCTGGATTTTGCCAACGTTGTTGTAACTCTGTTGCATTGGCGATCGCAATTTGTCGATCGCTATAAAAGTTGAGCGAGGGACGATTGTAGGGATGGGACGTGTAGATCGTGACATCCGAGGGAGTTTGCGATCGAATCATTTCGGCAACGGGTTTAACCGGGTAATCTTCGTTGAGTTCCCAAATCCAGCGATCGGAGGTGACGAATAACAGCAGCGATACGTACATCCCCCAAAATAAGATCGGGACAAACTGAGAATCTCGGCGCACCACCAAAAACCCAGCAAAGGTCATCGTCACCGAGATCGCCAGCAACGCCACAAAAAAATTTGCGTTGGTGGGCATTTCCACGAGACCAAAATAAGCTGTTGCCCCCCATCCCCCTAAGGCCAGCAAGACCAAAACCCCCATCCAGGCGCGAGGATAAGGCTTAGCAACCCCATTGGGCATTCGGGTTGCCCCGTACCAGATTTCCGATAGGTGCACGCCAGCGGCGAGGGCAAAAGCGGGATAGATCGGGAGAACGTACCAGGGCAGTTTAGTTCCCATCACCGAAATCGCCGTTAAATACACCGCCACCCACACCAGAATTAACTTCGACGCGCCCAGATTTCGTTCTCGCCAAACCTGCCGCAATCCGGGAATGGCAAACAGCAGCCAGGGCAAACTGTATTCGAGCAGTTCTAGGAGGTAGTACCAGGGGGGTCCGGTGTTGGCTTCGACGGCATTGCTAATGCGATCGACCGATTGTGCCAAGATATGGACATCGATAAACTCTCGTCCGTAATACTGCAACTGTGCCCCGTACCAACCGATTGCCGGGGCGCTACCGATACCCACCCCCAACCAAGCGTAAAGACTGGTAAGCAATCTCGGGGTATCCCACGCCAAAAAAACAACAACGATCGCCCCGAGTAATAGGGCTAAAATGCCCTTCGTCAGGACAATCAGACCGAAACTGATGCCCACTCCCAGGGTGTAGTGCAAATTCCGGCGCGATCGCAAAACGCACAACACCATCAGCATGAAAAAGCACAACACCGGGCCGTCTAACATCGCCAATCGCCCGTGTCGAACAACTGGAAGCAGGGTCAGGTAAACCAGGGATGCGAAAATTGCTGGCGTTCGTCGGGGAAAGAGTTCTCTGCCGATGGCGTACAGTAGGGGAACGCTCGCTGCAGTGAGGAGGGCGCAGGGTAGCCGGGTGGTAACTTCATTCACCCCACCCAATTGGTAGGCAAGGGTGATGAGTCCGTGAATCAGGGGGGGTTTGTTGAAATAGGGTTCGCCGTTGAGGGTCGGATGCAGCCACGGCAGGGAAGCCGCCGGCGATCGCCACATTTCCCGCGCGACTTGGGCGATAATCCCTTCATCCCAATCTCGTAAGGGCAAGTTTCCCAGAGACGCCGTGAAAAGAATCAGGGCAGCGAGTAGCAATCCAGCCATCCAAAATTGATTGAGACGGCGATCGATCTGACCCATTTTTATGCCAGTTTTCATCCACCAGATTTAGAGTAAATCTCACATCCCAAACCCGAACGCGATCGACGCGCGATCGGCACTTATCCCCGATCTTTCTTTATTCTATAACAGTTGCCACAACTGGGATTGAGACTGCGGGCAGGGGAGGCAGAGGAGGCTGGGGCGGCTGGGGGAAAAGACCACGAGTTAATTAAACAATTGTCCGGTATTATCCGCGCCTATAGCCGTCGCGCCTTGCAATTAGGACACTCGTGCCGGTGGGCTTCGGGGGCATCGGAAGCATCGGGAGCATCGGGAGCAAGGGGGGGGAAGACTTCCGGCAGATGACACAACTTGCTGGTGTTGTCTTAACTCGAATGGCGACTGCTATACAGCTATACAATGGCGACTGCTATATATCTGGTCATCGAGATCGAGCATTGGGGGAGAATCCGCGATCGTCGATGCTGACTTAAAACCCCACATATAGCTATATGCAGTCGTGTTAGGACACAAGTGAACGTGGGCAGGGGAGCAGGGGGAGCAGGGGGAGAAAGTAAAAGAAAGATACGCTCATGTTAGATTGGACTATCCGCGCCCTCACTGAATACAGCTATACACCCCACTCTCGCCGGAAATTGTCCGATCGAGCGCCTGACGTGAGTTGAGATCGCGATTGCTAAACTAAATCTTTGATTCTATTTCTGGCTGAAGGTATGAATATCATCGGATTGTTGTTAGCAATTGGTTTGGCATTGGTGCATATTTTTGTAGGTCGCATTCCTGGGTTAAACCACATTCGCCGACGTTGGTGGATCTCGATTGCTGGGGGAGTTTCGATCTCCTATATTTTCCTCGATATTTTTCCCGAATTAGGCAAAGCTCAGGAGGAAATCGAGCATGGTGTTGGTTTCTTCGTCAAATATTTAGAAAAACACGTTTATTTGCTCGCACTTATCGGTTTGGCAACATTTTACGGATTGGAAAAATTAGCATTGCGATCGCGCGCTTATCGGCAGAAAATGCACGATGAAGATTGCACCCAGTCCGGGATTTTCTGGATTCATACCCTTTCCTTTGCGATCTACAACACAATTTTGGGCTATCTATTTCGAGAGACAGAAGAACACGGACTTCTAGCCTGTTTGTTACTCTTTTTTGCCCTGGCGTTACACTTCGTCGTCAATGATGTCGGATTGCGGGAACACCACAAGCAAATTTACGATCGCGTAGGTAGCCTAATTCTGGCTGGGGCGATCGTTTTTGGCTGGGTTTTAGGTCAGGCATTCCATGTCGATGCGGCGGCGATCGCGGCCATTTGGGCTTTTATGTCCGGAGGTATTATTCTCAATGTTTTGAAAGAGGAATTACCCGAAGAACAAGAGAGTCATTTTGGTTTATTTGCGGCGGGGGCAACCTTTTATTCAGTTGTTTTGCTGGCGGTATAAAACTCGATCGAGATTCGGGGTGCGATCGGGTTTGCCGTGAAGAGTTATTGAGAAAACGTAAAGAAATTCTATACCTATTCCACCCCAAGGACAGCAGGCGGCAAAATTCTCACTAGATTGAAAAATATTTAATCAAAACTTTGCCATCGTGTCCGAACAGCTTAAAAAAATCTCCGAGCATCAATGCCAAACGGCTCCAGCTCAATACGACGATTTGAAAGTGCTTTTCCTCAATTGCACCCTCAATCGAACCCCGGTGTTATCCCATACCCGAGGGGTCATCGACATTGCCAAAGGGATTTTTGAAGCCAATGGGGTGCAAACGAAGGTGATTCGTCCCGTTGATTACGAAATTCCCGCAGGATTGGGTTTGGATATGTCCGAAACGCCCGAATGGGAGAAAGACGATTGGCCCCAAATTCAACAGGAAATTGATGCCACCGATATTCTGGTGCTGTGTACCTCCGTTTGGTTGGGAGAGAAAAGTTCCGTGTGCAACCGCGTTCTGGAACGGATGTACGGTTACACCCACCTTCTCAACCAAAAAGGTCAATATCGCGACTACGGCAAAGTGGGGGCAACTTTAATCACGGGTAATGAAGATGGGGTGAAGCATTGTGCGATGAATATCTTATTTTCGCTCTCCCACATTGGCTATACCATTCCCCCCCAAGCTGATGCGGGGTGGCTCGGAGAAGTCGGACCCGGACCATCCTATCTCGATCCGGGGTCTGGCGGCCCAGAAAATGATTTTACGAATCGAAATACAACGTTCTTGGCTTGGAACTGTATGCATTTGGCCCGAATGTTGAAAGATAACGGTGGTATTCCCGCTCATGGAAATCAGCCGGATACCTGGGATGCAGGCTGTCATACTGACTTTAAAAATCCAGAGCACAAACGATAGCGATCGAGTCCACCTCTGAAGAAGAGGGCTTGATGTAAATCGCTTCGAACAATGTAATGGAATCCCTAACAACCGCCGAGATTATCCAGTTTATCTTGGCTCCTGTCGTGATGATTACCGCGTGCGGACTGCTGCTCAACAGTTTGGGTAGTCGCTACGCGGCTCTGACAAATCGACTTCGGGCAATGAGTCGCGAGCGCTTCGATTTACTACAAAAGCCCGATCGATCTGAAAGTTCTTTCGACTATACCCAAGAACGCATTCAACAAATCGAAAGTCAACTTCCAGATTTATTGCGCCACCATCAGGCGTTACACCATTCACTGCTGAGAATTTATATCGCGATCGCCTTATTTCTCGCGAGTATGTTTCTGCTTGCCGGAGCGGCGATCGTTCGGTGGCCGCTTTTGGAAACGATGGCTTTGGTCATTTTTCTGACGGGAGTTGGCTGTCTCTTTTTTAGTATCCTGTTTGCCGCCCTAGATTTTCGTCAGTCTCATCAGGTGGCTGAGAATGAAGTCCGGCGGATTTGCGGATTGCGATCGAAATGATTTATGG
Organism: Zarconia sp.; assembly: GCF_057467645.1. Taxonomy (NCBI): domain Bacteria; kingdom Bacillati; phylum Cyanobacteriota; class Cyanophyceae; order Oscillatoriales; genus Zarconia; species Zarconia sp. The sequence goes on along the minus strand of NZ_JBRJXU010000040.1, from coordinate 37,493 downwards.
GGTTCGATCGATATTCTCGATTCAATCGGACAAAATTTTCAGATATTCTTTCACGGTTCGATCGAATCCCATCTCCAGCGCTTCCGCCGTCAGCGCATGACCGATCGAAACTTCTAAAATATTGGGAATCTCGCAAAACTTCGCCAAATTATCCAAACTCAGATCGTGTCCGGCATTCACCCCTAACCCCAATACTTGCGCCTCTTTTGCCGCCTCGACGTATTTTTGAAATGTGGCTTCTAAATCGTCATTTTCGCGAAATGCGGTGGCGTAAGGCTCGGTATACAGCTCGATGCGCTCGGCTCCGGTTTTCGGTACTCGGCGAATTTGCTCCACATCGGCATCCATAAACAAACTCACGCGACTGCCAATGTCGTGTAACTCCTGAATAACGGGAATCAGGCGATCGAGATCTTTCGTTAAATCCCAACCGCTATCGGAGGTGAAGGTATCGGGAGAATCGGGAACTAACGTGCATTGGGTGGGTTTCACCTGTCGCACGATATCCATATATAAATCTTCAAAGGGATTCCCTTCGATATTAAACTCCACCGTCGTCACGATGGGGACCAGGTCGTAAACATCGCCGGGTCGAATGTGGCGCTGGTCCGGACGGGGATGAACGGTGATGCCTTTCGCCCCAGCATCGATGCAGATTTGCGCCATCTTGACAATACTGGGAATGCCAATGTTGCGCGTGTTGCGAATCAGAGCAACTTTGTTGAGGTTAACGCTGAGGTTAGTCATGGCAGTGTCGATCTAAGCAGGGAATGTTCGATCGCGATCGGGGCGAACCTATTTTGGCGGTTTATTTCCGTTTGCGATCGAATCACTATTGTATAGCGCCAGTTCGATCGTCACACTTCGGGACTTCGGTAAAGTTTGGCAACATTGACGTTCGACTGTGTGTCATCTGCCTATCTCGTCCTCTGTGCGTCACCGCGTCTCCCCCTCTCCGTGTCTGTCCGATGCTGCATTAATGTCGCGGTGATTATAAATTTGTGAGTCTTCATACACAAAACCCATCTGTGTACGATCGCACTTCTAAACTGGGCGCAAGAGTCTTCAGGCTGTCGATAATGAAAAACTTACACCAGCCCAACGATATTGTGGCGCGGCGCTATCGCATTGTTACGCCTCTGGGTGGGGGCAGCATGGGCACCACCTACGAAGCGGAGGATTTAAGCAATTACAAACGAGTTGCCATCAAAGTGGTCTCGCTACACCACGTGCGGGATTGGAAGGTTCTGGAATTGTTCGATCGCGAAGCAAACGTGCTGGCAAACCTCGACCATCCGGCAATTCCCAAATATCTCGATCGCTTTTACGAGGATACCCCAGATGGAAAACCAGATAGCAAGGGCGATCGCCGCTTCTATTTGGTGCAAGAACTCGCCTGCGGGCAATCTCTGGCGACGTTAGTCGAAAAAGGTTGGCATCCCACTCAACTCGAAGTTAAACGCATTGCTTGCCAAATTTTGGAGATTTTCCAATACTTGCACAACCTCACCCCAGCTGTCATTCACCGCGATATCAAACCGGAGAATATCATCCGGCGGGAAGATGGCACGGTGTATCTGGTGGATTTTGGGGCAGTACAGGACGTGTATCGCAATACCCTCACCCGTGGCGGCACGTTTGTGGGGACGTTGGGATATATGCCCCCGGAACAGTTTAGCGGATCGGTCGAACCGGCTTCCGATCTCTATGCCTTGGGAGCCACGCTACTATTTGTGCTGACGGGGCGATCTCCAGTGGATTTTCCCCAAAAGCGGCTGAAGATCGAGTTTCGCGATTCGGAGGTTAACCTCGCAGCAGATTTAGCAGACTGGTTGGAAAAAGCCCTGGAACCGGCGATCGAAGACCGATTTTCTTCAGCAAAAATTGCCCTGGCAGCGTTGCAAGAGCGATCGGATATTGCCCCAGAAGTCATTAAAAGAACCGCCGCGCTGAGGGTGAGTCAAACACCAGAGAGATTAACGGTAGCCTTCCAACCACTTCAGAACGGATTACTGCTATTTTTTCAGATTTTTTGGGTTCTTTTCTTTTTCTTTTCCTTGATTTTTTTACTCTGTTATTTGAACGAAACTCCCGATTTTCAATGGCCTTTGCTGGTTATCTTCTGTTTGCTAGTCTTCGTCGTTTTTATCTTGATTATCGGTATGTCATGGCGGTGCGAAGTTCGCATTGATGCGCAAAAATTTGGCATTAACTGGAGCCTCTGGGGCTTGACCTATCGAAGAATCTCGGGAAAAACAGCAGATATTGCTAAGGTTGAACACTGCATTCGCAAGTCATACCACTCCAAAAGCCGGATCGTAACTTATCATTACTCTTGCAAGATTTGGGAAGGAATTTACCCGCACTCGCTCGATTTTAACTTAAGTCAACATAATAACAAGTGGTTGGTCAATAAAATATCATGTTTTTTACAAAAAATAAATCATATACTTTGACTTATTTATTTTTTAATTTTTCACTAAAAGTTGTTTTATCTAAGAATAGATTATAAAAGAAATTTCTTGAGTACAATTTTTATTGACACTTTATTTATTGCATTCGGTATTTTATCTGTCGCAACGGCAAAAAAAACAACTTTGTTTTGCTCTAGACTGAATTTATATCTAGAATGCAGTCTGACAATTGCTGGACTGACGGGGTCTGAAATCATATCCGTCAATGGATTAAAAGGTGCCCGAATCCAAACACTAGAAACAACGAAAACAAAAAAGAACGATCGAGGAGAGAAAATTGAGGAAACAACAACAACCCATAAAATTATTCTTGTCACCGAAGAACGTGAAAGACAATTCACTGATGATTCTGACAGTTTATATTATCCCAAGCAAAAACTCGTCGAAAATATCACATATTTTCTAGAAAATTAAGCAGAATAGAAGTTACAATTCGAACAAGATAATCGATGGTCTTGGTCTCTCTGGGGAACCATATTTACCCTCGCTGGTACTCTCGTAATTTTTTCTAACTCATTTTTAAATTAAGAATAGATCGGAAGGCGTAAAGAAGGGATAGGCTTATGGATTCGGTCAATTCAAATCACTTAAAATCCACAACTTCACAAGAACCGAACTCACCACCCACCGAAACGAAGACCGATCGAATCGTCGAGTCTCCCAAAACGCGCTATCGAATCCTCGAACCATTGGGACGGGGGGCATTTGGAACGACCTACAAAGCTGAAGATCTCGCCGATGGCAAATTCGTGGCGATGAAAGTTCTATCCTTGCGCCAAACTGGCGACTGGAAAGTACTCGAGATGTTCGAGCGAGAAGCTCGAGTCTTAGCAAATCTCCACCACTCTGGGATTCCCGGCTACCTGGACTACTTCGATCGAGATACTCCCACAGACCGCTACTTTTTTCTGGTACAAGAATTAGTGGTGGGGAAATCCCTGGCGGCCCTGGTGGCAAACCGTTGGCACGCCGATGAAGCTCAGGTGCAAGACATTGCCGAACAAATCCTGCACGTCCTCGATTACCTGCACCAACAAACGCCTCCGGTCATTCACCGCGACATCAAACCCCAAAATATCATTCGCGACGAGAACGGACGGGTGTATCTGGTGGATTTTGGTGCGGTGCAGGATGTCTACCGTACGACTCTGATTGAAGGAGGAACCTTCGTGGGAACGGTCGGGTATATGCCCCCAGAACAGTTTCGGGGAGAGGCGGTTCCGGCATCGGATTTATACGGATTGGGGGCAACGCTGCTGTTTTTATTGACCCATCGCTCGCCGACGGATTTACCGAAAAAGCGGATGAAACTCGATTTTCGCGATCGAGTGCATGTTGCCCCCGCCTTTGCCCAGTGGCTGGAAACGATGCTCGAACCGGCGATCGAAGATCGGTTTGAGTCGGCACCCGAGGCGCTGGAATTTCTGTTGGGCAAACACGATCCCGACCGCGCTCGCATCTGGCAGTACGAATCCCCGAAATTGAAAGGCTCTCGCGTGGTAGTGCAAAAAACCGCCAAGCAACTGGAAATCGAAATTCCCCCCTCGACGATCCCAGCAGCCATCGCCTCCCTCAATCGGACCCTCGTTTTCATCATGCTCTTCTGGAGTGCTGTGTTCGTGACCGGAGGGGCCGTTTTCCTGTGCGTTCCCTTTTGGCTGGCGTGTCTGAGTTGTATTGCTTACCCGGCCTCTGGTCGCGTCCGCTTAAAAATCGATCGGCAAACTTTTTGCTGTCAGTGGCAGTGGTTGTGCTTTTACAAGCGAGTGGAAAGACACCCAGCACAAATTTCTTGGGTAAAGGCGATCGAAGATAATCGAGCTTGCGGCTTTGGTACGGGGGATGGCGTGTATTACTTCGGATCGCGGTTGACCTCGATCGAACAGGAATGGATCGTCACGGAAATTTCTACGTTTTTGCGCGGGGTGCGATCGAGATGACGCTTGCATTTGTCATAGACATCCGATCGAAATAAAAACTCAAATCAATTTCTATTCCGAAGTTATGAATTTATTCTCCCTTTCCCCCTTAACCCTTAACCCTTAACCCTTTCTCGGAGATATCTAATACATCCGCATCGTGCGATACCGCGAGGTTTTTCCAAACCTGGAAATTTACTTTCCGAATTCGGAAAGCACCCACCCGATCTCTTTTGCTATTGTGATACGAAGCAAGAAGCACGGGACTTACACATACGTCACGACAAGATAGGCTCAAACCCTACTTTCTCTGTTGTCGATTTCAGGATAGATCGGCTGCAACGGTAAGGTTTGTCTAAACTCCAATGACTCAACGAACTTCGTTTCAGCACTCAATCCAATGTCATTGACCCCCCTCAATGGTGGTTCAAATCTAAATCTGCGTACAAATATTCCAAAGAAAACGTTTATCCCATCAACTGATGCGATCTTTCATCGATCGATCTCGCCCAGTTTGGGTGTCGATCGAGTTGTTGGAGACATCGAATAGCAAGATCGACCCAATCGAGCTGTATTGAATGGGGAGAATATTCTCGACGGGAGCGATCGAGTATCCGATCGTTGCAGTGCAACTGTGGATTGTTATATCCACGGGAACGGTTTGCTCGAATAATTCTTCGCACAACGTTCGAGCGCTCCCAACATCAAAAAATATCCTGCATAAACTCAGTTTTAGACCCAATCGTGCAAGGGTTTCGGAGGAACTTGCGCACAGTTCTAGCAATTAAAGAAGGAGGAGCAATTATGCCCAGTCATCCAAAAGCAATGAAACGGAATTCGAGCGATCGAATCTCCTCCGGGAGAGATACCCGGTACCGCGATGCCTTAGTCCATTTATTTCAATGGGTGAAGCAACATCGCATCTTAGTGCTGTTTTCACTCTCAACTTGTATTGTTCTTGTTTTATCAACCATTACGTTGGCTGCGGATGACGTAACACTTGAGTCTCTTGCGGAACAGGTCGCTCTCCAGCAGGGATACCTCAACGTTGTTTGGATTTTAGTGGCCTCGACCCTGGTCGTCTTCATGAATGCCGGATTTGGGATGTTGGAGGTGGGAATGTGCCGCCAGAAAAACGCGGTCAACATTCTCTCCAAAAACCTGATCGTATTCGGGTTAGCACTGCTGACCTATTGGGTCGTCGGTTTTGGGTTGATGTTCGGTCAGGGCAATAAATTTATCGGTCTGAGCGGATTCTTGATGTCCGGGGATTCTGCCACCTATGGCTTAGATCCCTTTCCAGTCGGTCTGCCCGTGACAATTTTCTTCCTCTTCCAAGCTGCCTTTGCCGCTACATCGGCAACGATCGTCTCGGGAGCAGTGGCCGAGCGGATTCGATTTGATTCCTTTTTAATCTTCAGCATCGTCAACATTGCCTTCTACTGTATCTCCGGTAAATGGGCCTGGGGCGGCGGCTGGCTGGCTGACTTGGGGTTTGCAGACTTTGCCGGATCGACGGTTGTACACAGTGTTGGCGGTTGGTCGGCTTTGGTGGGGGCGATCGTTCTGGGGGCGCGCTACGGCAAGTACGAAGGCAAACTGGTCAAGCCGATTCCCGGTCACAACCTCAGCTTAGCCACCCTCGGTTGTTTGATTCTCTGGATTGGTTGGTTTGGATTTAACCCCGGTTCCGAACTCGCAGCCAATGAAAATATTGCTTACATCGCTATCACCACCAACCTCGCCGGTGCGGCTGGGGGAACCGTTGCCACGATGGTTTCTTGGGTCAAGAGTAAGAAACCCGACTTAGGCATGGTGATTAATGGAATTCTTGCGGGTTTGGTGGGGATTACTGCCAGTTGCAACCAGGTTTCTTTTGTCTCGGCTATTATTATCGGCTCGATTTCCGGTGTCATTGTTGTATTCGCCATCGACTTCTTTGATGCACTGCGCATCGACGACCCCGTCGGCGCCATTTCCGTTCACCTGTGTAACGGTATCTGGGCAACTCTGGCCGTGGGAATTTTCGGTGAGAATGCGGGTTTGCAACAGTTTGGCGTGCAGTTGCTCGGTGTGGTGGCCTACGGCGCCTTTACGGTGATTACGGGCTACATCTGCTGGGTGCTGTTAAAAATGACCATCGGCATCCGCGTCCACGACTATGAGGAAATCGAAGGTCTCGATATCCACGAACACGGTCAGATTGCCTATGCCGGTTTTTCCACGATCGATGACGCGCCGACGACCGAAATCGAAACCAAATTGTAGCGATCGCTTCGATCGCGCAATGGGAACTCATGGGGATATCCCGATGGCGAGCGCAAGACCGATGAGGAACATCAGGAGCATCGCAAAAACCGATCGACAATTACAGATCGACGATTGACGAAGAAACATCCGTTATCGTTCTTCCCCGCATCCTCAAGTGGGTCCAATGCCACTCGCCTTCATCCCCATCTCGTCAAGAGATTCTTTTCAGGAGTTCCCTCTCGGGGGGCGCAAGATTGCCCCCTTTTCCTTTTTCTTCGAGCTATACGGGAGATCGATCGTGTTAGGACTCGGGCAACTCAGAATTAAATCCAAGGTGATGCTCGTCTTGTTGGTGGTCAGCTTAGGTTCGGCTGCCGTAATGGGCTTCCTCACCTGGCAGCGGGCGCGAAATATTTTAACCCAGCGCATCTTCGACCAACTCACTAGCGTGCGGGCATCTAAATCTGCGGAGATTGAGTCCTATTTTCAATTCATGTACAGCCAGGTGGAAACCTTGGCCGAAGATCGGACGATCGTCTCGGCGATGCAGGAGTTCGATCGGGCTTTTGACAACATCGATCGAGCTAAAGTCTCCCTCACCCCAGAGGGAGTACAAGCCATCTCAGATTACTACACCGAAGAATTCTTTCCCCGGCTGACCGACAATATCGATGGCACCCCGATTTTTGACATCTACAATCCGGGGAAACCGGCGGCACAGTATTTGCAGTACCAATACATTGCCAAAAACCCTCACCCCGTCGGTAGCAAAGACGAACTCATCAAAGCCAACGATGGCAGCGAGTACAGCAAGGTTCACGGCAGCTATCACCGCATCTTGCGCAATCTCATCCTCCATTTTGGCTACTACGATTTGTTTTTAATCGATTTTGATTCGGGGGAGATCGTCTATTCGGTTTACAAAGAAACCGATTTTGCTACCAGTCTCGATTCTGGGCCTTATTCGCGCAGTAACTTTGCAGAGGTGGTAGAAATGGTGCAAAAAAATCCCGAACCGGGGGCGGTGCAAATTATCGACTTTGCCCCGTATCGTCCTTCCTATGGCGCCCCGGCCGCGTTCTTTGCCGCACCGATTTACGACGGGGGTCAGCCGGTGGGCATTTTAGCCGTTCAGTTGCCGGTCGATCGGATTAACAACGTCCTCACCGGAAATCAAAACTGGGAAAACGAAGGATTGGGTAAAACCGGGGAGGTGTATCTAGTTGGGGCAGATTTCCTGATGCGCTCCATTTCTCGGTTTTCGATCGAAGATCCGACAGGATACAAACAGGCGCTGCAAAAGCTGGGAACCCCCGATGATGTCATCGAAACGATCGCCCGCTTGGGAACTTCCATCCTCCTCCAATCCGTGGAAACCGAAACGGCCATGGCGGCTCATCGCGGTGAATCGGGGACTCAGATCGTCGATGATTACCGAGGGGTACCGGTGTTGAGTTCCTACGCTCCCTTGAGCATCAAAGGGGTCGATTGGGTGATTCTCTCGGAAATGGATTTGGCGGAAGCCTACGCGCCGTTAGCAAACCTACAGACCTACATTCTGATTGCGGCGGTGATTTTGGTCTTTCTGGTCACTTCGATCGCTGCGGTGGCGGCCAATCGTCTGGTGAAACCCATTAGCCTGTTAGTGGAAGACTCGCGCAAAATTATTGCCGGAGAGCTAGATCGCGCCGAACTGACCGCCACCACCCAAGACGAGCTGAGTTTGTTAGTTGAGGCATTTAACGAAGTCATCCGCAGCCTGCAAGAACAGCGATCGCTCGTGGTTGCCAAAGCGGGTGAAAATCGCACCCTGTTACTCAATATTTTGCCCAGTACGGCGGCCGAGCGGCTCGAAAGCGGAGAAATCCCTATCACCGATGCCACCCAACAAACCACCGTCTTGGTGGCCCGTCTGGGGGGACTCACGGAACTTTCCGCCCAGCGTTCGGTTCCCGAGGTGACGGAGTTATTAGCCCAATCGATCGATGAATTTGATGAAGCGGCCGAGCGTTTGGATGTATTAGCCCTCAGCCGGATTGGGGATTTTTACTTTGCGGTGTGCGGTTTGACGATGCCTCGCATGGACCATACCAAGCGAGTGGTCGACCTAGGGCTGGAGATGCTCGATATCTTACAGCGTTTCAACCACAAACATCACCTCGATCTCAAACTCCATATTGGCATTGATGCGGGGGAATCGATCGCGGCGGTGATGGGGACCAAACGGCTGAACTATCACCTCTGGGGAGAAACCCTCGCCATCGCCCACGAACTGAATCGAGTCGCCGATCGCAATACGATTCGGGTGACCGAAGAAGTCCACGACAGCGTCCGCGATTTATATACCTTCGAACCCGCACAGGAGATTGAGGTGGCAGAGGTCGGTCGGCTCACCAGTTGGGTTCTCCACCGCAGCGGTGCCGTCGCGACAAGGCTCAATAACGGTGCCCAGACCGTTCGCCGCGAGATTGAGACCCTGGCAACTTCCAGGCAAGACACCACTTGATAGCAACCGCCATATCGAGAAAGGAGACAAGGAGACAAGGGGACAAGGAAGATATAGCAGTCGCCACACCCTACACCCTACACCCCACACCCTACACCCTACACCCCATTCCCCATCAGGAGAAATCATCCATGAATGAGTCGATTTGGTTAAAAGCTCTTTTATTTATCTTGGGATTTCCCTCGTTCGCGATCGTTCTGGGGGAGTCGATCGATCGGTTTGCAAATCGCGGCCATTCGCAGATTGCCGCCCTTCTGAATCAAATTCGCACCCTGTTGTTGCCCACCCTCGCCCTATGGCTGCTGCTGCATCAATTTTTGGGGATGGAACGAGAGACGATTACTCTCAAAGCGATCGAAACGGCGATTTGGGGTGGGGCGATCGTCACGGGGCTATCGCTGCTGGGAATTCTACTCTCGAGCGATCCCAAACCCACATCCCCAGCCCTCCTCAAGGTGCCGCGCTTGTTCGTACAAATTGCGCGCATCCTCATGGTACTCGGCATCAGCTCTTATGTCTTAAGCACGATTTGGGGAGTGGATCTGAGTAATCTGGCGACGGCCTTGGGGGTCGGTTCTTTAGTCATTGCCCTGGCACTGCAAAACACGTTGAGCAATCTCGTCTCTGGGTTTTTGCTCCTGTTTGATAGCCCCTTCAAAGTGGGGGATTGGATTCGCTTTGGGGATATCGAAGGTCGGGTGGTGGATTTGAATTGGCGATCGGTTCGCTTGCGCACCCTCGATCGAGATTTATTGGTGGTTCCCAACAGCGTTTTGGATGGAGAAAATATTTATAACTATCACAGTGGCGACCCCCTCCATGCCGAGCGCTACCGGGTCGGGTTTTCCTATGACGACCCCCCAAACCACGTTAAGGCCGTCCTCGAAAGTGCCGCCCGCGAAACCCAGCTGATTCTCGATCTCCCAGCCCCGGATGTACGCACGGTCTCCTACGACGACTTTGCCATTACCTATGAAGTGAAATACTTCATTAACGATTTTCAGTATGTTGAGGAGATTCGCAACGAGTTCAGAACCCGGATTTTTTATGCGGCCAAGCGCAACGGTCTGACGATTCCCTTTCCCATTCGCACCCTGCATCACGTCCATCAACGACAACCGCAACGCATCGATCGGGTGCGGGAAATGCGGGAGTTTTTGCGATCGCTCTCTTATTTTTCCTTTCTCGACTCAGAGGCGATCGCGAACTTGGCCGAAAACGCAGTCTTGCAAATGTACGGTATCGGCGATCGGGTGGTGGTGGAGGGGGTTCCCGATGAAGGCTTTTACATTATTCGCAGCGGTAGCCTGCGACTCTACGTCACCGATGCCCGACAGCAACAGCGAGAGATCGCTCATCTGGTCCCCAATGACTTCTTTGGCGAAACCGCACTGCTGCTCTCAGAAGCGAGTCTGGTCACGGGGGTGGTCGTTCGAGACCTGACGGTATTGGTGTTCGACCATCATGCTATCTCTTCCCTGATGGCCAGTAGCGCCCGCTTCGCCGATCGCATGAATCAATTTATTGAAGATCGCAAGAGTGCCATTCGATCGATCCAAGAGACCAACCGATACCGATCGGTGAATCAAATTCCCGGCGATCGTGGTGTTTTGACCTCGACCCACTCCACGGGTTAACCCATCGATTGCTTTAAGACCCTCGATTTTCCGTTTTCGTCGATTTTGTCGTCATCTTTATTCTGAGTACCATGGAAAACCCAACCCAAAACCCCAACCCAGCCCAAACGAAAGCCAAAGCCAAAGCAAAAACCCAAACCCTCGATCGACCCGCCTCCGAGACGGCACCCCCAGAGAGTGCGAAATCCACTCCACCCCAGACCACTCCCCGTTCGTCACCGATCGCCGGTCAGCCGGCAACGGCGATCGCGGGTGTGGACGAACAGGATCTGCATCTGTTTCAATCCGTTGATGTCGATGGCAGCGGTACGATTTCCCGCGAAGAGTTTCTCAATGCCTTTGTGCGCGCCGGACTCAGACTGACAGACCTGCGCTGTTCTGAAAGCTTGCAAGAATTAGGTCTGCTCTCCCCTCGCAAAGATTCCGAAATTGACTTCGAGAGCTTTCAAAAAATTATCCGACCCAACATCCATCTCATCCGGCGAGTGCTCAAAGCCCAGTTAGCGATTCCGGACTTTCAAGATTTTTGCGGCGACATCGATGCGATGTACGAGAGTGTCAGTAGCAATGACAATGGTGCGGTTGCCAACTATATTCCCCAACTGGCTCGGGTTGACGAGCGAAACTTTGCCGTTGCCATCTGCACCGTGGACGGACAGCGCTATTCTCGCGGCAATACCCTCGACAATTTTACGGTGCAAAGCACGAGTAAGACGATTTCCTACTGTATGGCCCTCGAGGAACTCGGCACCGAATTCGTCCACCAGCACGTCGGACGAGAACCTTCAGGTTTGGGATTTAACGAAATCACCCTCAATAGTAAAGGTCTGCCCCACAATCCGATGATTAACGCTGGGGCGATCGTCTGCTGTTCTCTGATTCGTCACGATCTCCCCCATGCCGATCGCTTCGATTACGTACTCGATTACTGGAGTCGTCTCTCGGGCAACGAACGCATTACGTTCAATAACGCCGTCTATTTGTCCGAACGGGAAACCGCCCATCGCAACCGCGCCCTCAGCCACTACATGATGGAAACGAAAGCATTCCCGGCTTGGGCCGATCTCGAAGAAACCCTCGAATTCTACTTCCAATCCTGCTCGATCGAGTTGAATGCCGATCTGATGTCTGTCGTGGCTGCCACCATGGCCAATGGCGGCACTTGCCCGATTACGGGGGAAAAGATTTTTAAAACCAGTACGGTGCAACATTGCCTGTCGATGATGTACTCCTGCGGAATGTACGACTACAGCGGTGAATGGGCATTTATGGTGGGGCTACCGGCTAAATCGGGGGTATCCGGGGCGGTGATGGTGGTGATTCCGAATATGCTGGGATTGTGTATCTGGTCTCCCAAACTCGATACCCAAGGCAATAGCGTGCGCGGCGTTGAATTTTGCAAGCAGTTGGTGAAAAAATTTAGCGTCCACAACTACGATAATCTCGACTTCCAATCGGAGAAAAAGAATCCCCGGATTAGCCCGATTCAGCGAGAATCCGCAGAAGTTACCAGTCTGATTGAAGTGGCCAGTCGCGGAGATCTTACGGCGGTGACTCAATATCAAATTCGCGGTGTCGATCTCAATGCCGGGGACTACGATAAGCGCACCCCACTGCACCTGGCGGCCGCTGGCGGTCATCAAAATGTGGTGCAGTTTCTGTTAGAACATGGGGTGGATGTAAATGCGCTCGATCGCTGGGGCTGTACTCCTCTCAATGATGCCGAACAGCAAGGACACGATCGCGTGTCGGTGATTTTGCGCGAAGCCGGTGCTCGAAAAGGTCGCGATTCTTACCCTCAAGCGAATATCAAGCTCCCTAGTTCCGTAACCACCGACATTACCGCAATGATTTGGGCGGCCAGTCAGGGCAAGCTCAATGCCATGTTGCCGTATATCGCCCGCGGAATTCCCATGGAAGCCGCAGACTACGATGGCCGGACCGCGATCCATCTGGCAGCTTCGGAAGGACAACTCAACGTCATTGAGTTTTTGTTGGCGAATCGAGTCAATCCGAACGTTCAAGATCGTTGGGGTTTTACGCCCTTAGATGATGCGATCCGACACGATCGCGATCGCGTGGTGGAAGCCCTCGAAAAGGCGGGAGGCGTTTTAGGGTCGGCACTCGATCCCAATTAGACATAGGCGCGAAAATCAAAAATCCGATCGATATCTATGGTTCCAAAATGAATTTCTTCCCCCTTTCCCCCTTAACCCTTAACCCTTTTCCTCCAGAAGTCTATTAACTTCTCCTTCACGGAAAATCGGGGCGATAACCGTCGGGGGTAATGGTCTTCGAGTCGAGTTTGGCGTTGGTAAAATCCACGTTTTTCGCTCGAAAAAAGTTGCTCCCCCCAAGCTGTGCCCCGGCGAAATTCGCGCGATCGAGATTGGCACGACTCAAATTTGCCCCGGTGAGGTCGGCATTTTGCAGGTTCGCATTGGACAAATCCGCTTCTTGAAGATCGGCACCGCGCAGGTTGGCTCCTTGAAGGTCAACCTGACGAAGATTTGCCCGCGATAGGTCGACTCCTTGGAGATTGGCTTGGGATAAGTTTGTTTGATAAAATTTTGTATCGGCCATTTGCGCCCCCTCCCAACTCGTATTTTGTAACTGAGCTTGGGATAAGTTTGCATAAGGCAAGTAAGCGCGCGTCAGATCGCTACCGGAGAGATTAATGTCTCGCAAATCGATCTCGAATAAATCTTCTTCTCTCAAGTCGATCGCCCCAAATTCTCGCTGACCGCTTGTGTATTGAGCTACTAGTTCTGCTGCGCTGACCCGTTCCATATTACCCAATATGTGGACATCACGAAGTACCCGCGATCGAGCGTGGGAAGACATCATTCATCGAGAACGCGCCTCAACGAACGCACCACCAGACCGGTTCGATTCGCAGGAATAAACCTTTAAGAGGTTGGTGTGTATTTATACCTATTCCTCAATTGTTAGCTTAATATTGTGTAACGAAATCTGCGCTCGTTTTTAAGCATTGCTTAAGCATCCATCGACTGTTCTCTCTTGTACCAAAGATGAACGGGTATTGGTGGACATCGAGGGCAAAGGGGACAGGGGAGGCAGAGGGAGGTTGGACTCCTCGGGACGCGCAAGACGCAAGGGAATGCCGACCGTCGGGAGGCAGAAGAGGAAAATGGACAATGGGTCAGTCGCGACGTTCTTCCTTGTCTCCCTTATCTCCTTGTCTCCCTTGTCTCCCTTGTCTCCCTTGTCTCCCTTGTCCCCTTGTCTCCTTGTCTCCTTGTCTCCCTTGTCCCCTTGTCTCCTTGTCTCCCTTGTCCCCCCATATTGTCGGGAGTCTCGCTCTCGGGTTAGGTTGTGGGTGTGCGTAGTCTTTCCTCCATCGATCGATGTCTGACGAATCCCTTTGTTTTGCCCAGCATTACCACGAACGAACGAAGTACGATCCCCAAACGATCGACTCTAAAAGCAAACCCCTAGACTGGGATGCTCAGCCGGTTCCTTTCAAAGAATATAAATTCGGGACGACCATCGATCTTAAGCCCTATCTCGACCCCAAAGCCGAACTGAGTTGGTGGTGTCGTATCTCCCGGTTGCTTTACGCGAGCTACGGTATCACCGCAAGAGTGCGCACCCTCAACGGGGAATCGATTTTTCTGCGTTCGGCCCCATCGGCTGGCGGGTTGTATCCAGCAGAAATCTATCTGATTTCGCGGGGAACCCCAGAACTGCCGGCGGGATTGTACAACTACCAAGTCCGAAGCCACTCCCTGATAAGGTTTTGGGATAGTGACCTGTGGAGATCGCTTCAGGAGGCGAGTTTCTGGCACCCATCGCTCGATCGTACTCAACTGGCGATCGCTACCACTGCCGTATTCTACCGTTCCGCGTGGCGCTACCAAGATCGAGCCTACCGCCGCATCAACCTCGATACGGGTCACCTGCTGGGGAATATCGAACTGGCTTCGGCCCTCAACGACTATCGCCCCCACCTCATCGTCGGTTTTTCCGATCTAGCCGTCAACAAGTTGCTTTACCTCGATCCCCAAACCGAAGGCACCCTTTCGATCGTTGCTCTAGCCGATTTGCGGGATATCGAGCATCACATTTCCCTCCATCAAAGTGCGATCGCCTCTGCCATTACCACCGACTATCCGAAACTAGAGGAAGGGGAGTTACTGCCCTATCTCCATCGCGTCTCGCAAATCGATACCGAACCGAAACCCGCCGATGCCACCGCATCTACCTCGAAAGAATCTCCCCTGGAAGATAAATACAACTTCCCGTTTTGTACGAAGGTAGCAACCACGACACCTCCGATTGATTGGGGGGAAAATGCGATCGGTCTGGAAAAAACGATATTCGAGCGACGTTCGACGCGGGAATATACCGGAGGTTCGATTTCTCTGGCCGAGCTCAAACTGCTGCTCGATTTTACCTATCAGCCGAAGCATTACGTCGAGCAAGGACTCGATAACGCGCCCGATTATTGCGATTTGGATTCGATCGAAACGTTTATTGCCGTAACGGCCGTGGAAGGTCTCGACGATGGCTGCTACTACTACGCACCCAAAGCCCAAGAACTGCGACAAGTCCGGTTTAAAAACTTCCGCCAGGAGCTGCATTTCTTATGTTTGGGTCAGCCGTTGGGACGGGATGCAGCCGTGGTGCTCTTCCATACCGCCGATTTAGCACAGGCCGTGGGGAAATACGGCGATCGTGCCTACCGCTACTTACACCTCGATGCCGGACATCTGGGACAGCGTCTTAATTTGGCAGCGATTCACCTCGGTTTGGGCGCGAGCGGTATCGCTGGCTTTTTCGACGATCGCGTCAATGAAGTGTTGGGCATTCCCGAAGATGAAGCCGTTCTCTACATCACCACCCTGGGACAACCGAAGTGATGGGAAGAGGGGGGAGACAAGGGGACAAGGGGACAAGGGGACAAGGGGACAAGGGGACAAGGGAGAGGGGGAAGAGCGTCGCGACTGAGCCATTGTCTATTGTCCCCCTTCGCCCTCTTCGCCCTTGAATCGTCAGCGCCCTCGCCCGACAAACTCCAATCGGGATAGGGCGCTGGTTGCGGATTCGCGAATGTAAGTATCGATGGATTCATCGTTGGCCAAAGCTGTCAGCACTTCTGATGCTTCGTCACCCCCGACAGAAGCCAGCGCGTTGACGATCGCGACCGCCAGAGCGATGTTATCGGTGGTTTTCAGAGTCTGTGCGAGGATGGGGGATGCCGGAGCGCCCATTTCCCCTAATGCCATTGCGGAGGCGATATAAACTACGGGATTGTCATCGTTGAGGGCAGCTTCTAATCCCGCTAAGCCTTCTTCTGGCATGGGATCGTCGAAATAGTTGACCGCCACCTGAGCCAGCGCCTTGGCACAACTGGCGCGCACTGTGGGATTCTCGCTCTCTTGCAACAACTGGGCGACGGGGGCAACGGCATCGGCACCGATAACGCCGAGGGTTTTCACCGCAGCGCGCCGATAGACCACATCTTCCTCATCCAACACCCCCATCAGCCGCCCGATGGTATTTTCGTCGCGACAGTCGGCAATCTCTCGCATCGCCCGACTTCTGAGGTTGGGGTTGGGGTGTTTGAGTTGTTGGAATAGCTCGTCGATGGTCATCACAAAATCTTCCTCATTACGATCGCGCTGGGTTCGGCTCCAGAACCCGAATCCTCCATCGCTGTCATGTGCTTGAAGCAGGCTAGGAAGAAAAATCAGCAGATCGGGTTCCGTGCGCCTAGTGTACCGGAAAATTTCGAGAGATTGAAATCCGCGTCTGGTCATGGGCACTTTCATAGACTCACGAAGATGGCAGGAGTTGCTGGTAGATTTGCCGGAGATCTTCGGCTTCTGCTTGGGGGAGTCGCGTTTTAGAATTGTCAAAGGGCAGGCGCGCAAAACGATCTGGGTTGCTCGCAATTCGATCGAGCAATAGTTTGAGTTCGCCAACGGTATTTTCCGGATACAACCAACCATTGACCCCCTCTTCCACCATTTCTAAAAAACTCCCGTACTTCGGTGCAATGATGGGGGTCTGGCGTTCGATCCCTTCGAGGACGGCATTGGGTAAATTATCCGTCCACCGACTGGGGGCAACTTGAAAATGAATCTGTCGATGTGCGTCATCAATCGATCGAGTATCGCGTCCGTTAAACTGTCGTTGGCTAACCCAAGGAAGGGCGTTAATTTTGCGCGTCATTTGTTTGCCAAATCCAGACCGATCGTTGCCAGCATAGACGATTAAAAAGACATTTCGCTCGGTTTGCGATCGCACTTGAGATAATGCCTCAATTAAGATATCTAATCCTTTATCGAAGGTGAGTTTGCCGACAAAGCCAAACACAATTCCATCTGAGGGTCGATCCGATCTCCGAATTTGAGTTCCCGGTTGCGTCCCATAGGGAACGTGAAAGATTTTATCGACCGGTAAGCCATTTCTGGCAAAAAAGTGTTTGAGACTTTGTGATGGTGCAATGAGGGCATCAATTTGTTGAAAATCTGGTCTTAAATTTGTCAGTCGCGTTTCAGTAATTCGCCGCTTCCGAGAAGTTTTCTCTATAATTTCAGAGATATTTTCGGGATATATTTTTTTTAATTCTGATGGAAAATATGTGGATGCCAGGAAAAGTTTGAGCGCAACTTTTTTCATCACATCTCGATGATTGTAATGGCATTGCAAGCAAGAGACTTCATCTTGTGGTCCTTGACAGCGTTGTGAGGTTCTCGTGAGGAGGTGAGAGTTGGCACAAAGCCATGCGTAGTCGAGTGCGGTGACGACGACTTTAAACTCGGTTGATGCTAATGCTTCTAACCAACATCCTAGAGATTCTTTAACCTCAAGCAGGTGAAAAATTCCAGTTTGAGTGGGGAGTTGACTTAAGATTTTTTGAAATAACGCAATTATATTTCTATCTTTCCAAGTTTGAATGGCTGGGAGTTCGATCGAAATATATTTTCCAAATTCACAGGTATCAACTTTAATCGAACTCGAGAAATCAAAAACTTGAAAATCGGTCTTCCATCTCCAGCTAATTATTATTAAATCTAACGAAAAATTCTTTAAGCCTAAAATTAAGTTTCTAGCACTTTGAGAACCACCATTGATAATTTTAGAGTGATAATGAAAATTTTGAACGACGAGATAAATCATTTAATAAACTCCCCATTATTCAAAATATTGCCGCCAAAGTTTTTGATATATGTTTTCGATTTCGCGAACTTGATGTTCTAAGTTAAATTGATTCATTGCCACCTCTTGACCCTTTCGACCCATCTTAATTCGGTCTGGTCTCGATAAATTCATAAAACGAAGGATTGTATTCGCTAACTCCTCAGCATTTCGAGGTGGAGATAATAAACCCGTCTCTCCATCAGATACAATCTCTGAAACGCCATCGACTGCAGTTGCCAGTACGGGTTTTGCCATTGCCATAGCTTCAACGATGGTTAGCGGTAAACCTTCATAAAGACTTGAGAGTAAGAACGCATCCGCACAGGCGAGTAATTCATTGATATCTTGTCGAAATCCTAAAAAAACAACATTATCTTCGAGTTGATATTCTTTGATAGTTTGTTTTAATTTTTTTTCTAAAGGACCATTACCGACGAGTAAAAAAATAGCGTATTTTAAAAGCGATCGATGTTGTTTAGAAATCTTAAGTAAAGCCTCGAATAGGAAAATATGACCTTTCTGTTCGGAAAGTCTAGCCACATTCAAGAAAATCGTTTTATCGCTGAGATTAATGTTGTACTCCCGTTCGATTTTTCTCTTTTTTTCTTCTCGGTCTATATCGATAGTTTTAAAATTGGTTAAGTGAATTCCATTCTGGATTGTTTTAATCCGATCGGCGGGAGTTTGATAGTGGTCAATACAATCTTGGCGAACGGAATTTGAGACAGCGATCGCGAGTTTTGGCGTTCTCAAACAATACGGACGCAGGATTTGAGATTTTATAAAATATTGCGGATCGGGTTTTGCGGGTTTATTTTGAATCGTCTGAATGACAATCTTATTTAAAGCCAGAGCAATGACAATTGGAATATTGCCAGAATCGATCGAACCTTTATAAACATGAAGGATACTATTTTGTTTCGATATCGCTTTGGTCAGTTCCCAAATCTTGCGAATATCTCTTAAGCCTTTATGAATTTGAATATGAATGGCTCGATCGATAATTTTTGCCTGTTGGAGTCGAGCGACATACTCGAAAAACGGCTCAGTGTTATGGGAAAAGTAAGTATCTGTAATAAAAATTATATTTTTGTTAAATTCTTGAGAGTCAAGTGATTCTATCAGTTGGAGTAAATGATGTTCGCAACCTCCAAATTCTTGAATGTGGGTTAAATAGGTGACATTAACCGGTTTTACTGAGGTCATGGCTTCAGGAGTTTGCTCAAGAATTGATAGTTATTTCGACCTAACACAAGTTTGGCGATCGCATAAATAAATTTTTGGGTCAAGAGAGTTGATGGATGATGCTCGATCGCCGATAATAAGTAGTGAAAAATTTGCCTGCTGACTGAACTTCGATTCGCATAAACTAATGCTTCTTGTGAGATTGCACGAGCAATTTCTCGTTTTTGAGTCACGTCAAGATTTGACGAGCGCAAATAGTTTTTAAAAACCTGCAATGTTTCTTGCCACACGACATCTGCATCCCCTTGAGTTTTGGCGGCTGGTTGATATCGGTAGCAAGAAAGTAAGCGATCGCAATAAATGGGGTTTGCCTGCTCGATCGTGGATAACCACAAATCCAAATCCATGGTGTAGTGTAGTTTTTCATCTAGGGGACGCACCCGTTCCCACATCGATCGATTCCAAAAGGTTGATTGTTGGGGAAACCAGTTCGCTAACCAGGAAATCAGCGTTTTTCTAGAAATATCCGCCACAAACCGAGTATCCAAAAATTGACTGGACGCATCAATAATTTCCGTCCCACCCACAAGCCAAGTTGGAGTTGAGAAATCTCGTAAATTTTTCGCGACAAAATGTAGTGCGTTGGGTTTGAGTAAATCGTCGGAATTGAGCCAAGCTAAAATGGTACCCGTGGATTTTTCAAACCCTTTATTAATCCCGTGAGATTGTCCGCGATCGGGTTCGCTAATCCAATAAGATATCCACGGTTCGTACTTGCGAATAATTTCCAGAGAATTATCGCTACTGCCACCGTCGATAATAATATATTCTAAATTGGGATAACCCTGTAATAAAATAGATCGAATGGTTTCCTCGATAAACTCACCCTGATTAAAACTGGGAGTAACAATACTAATTTTTGGAGATTCTGAATTCTTGGAATCTTTCTCGGAGATGGGTAATGTTTCTGGCGTCCAAGGCCACCCCTCCTTTCCGAGTGGAGGAGGTGGTAGCATTTGTAGAGTCGGCAAATTTCGAACGGTTTGCATTTTCTCAATCCGAGACTATTCAAATTTGTCAGAGCAACCTAATTCTCACTTCAAGAAAAAAATCATCAATATATAGCAGTTTTCATACTCATGAGGTCCAGAGTTTCTGGTTTTAGGAAACAGGGAATGGGGAATAGGGAATTGGAAATAGAATTTGGGTGTACCTCCGTCTACTGAAAATTCCTATATATATAACAAAAACAAAAAAAATCTATATATTTAGGCATGGTATAGGCTTATTTAAAAATATTTGAGAATTTAAATAACAGGGATTCGTATTCAATTTTGTTGCGTTCGTGAGGTTCTCGCAGGAAAAACTCTAAAGGTAATGTTTTCCAGGATTTGATTCGAGACGGGCGATTGAACTCGATCGTGCGATTTAAATCTTCCCAAGTGTAACCCATCGTTTCGATAATATCTTTTCCTAAATACTGTAAATATTCATTCACTAAACGCCAGACTTGAGGATGTTTTAAATACTGAATCCAGCGATCTAAATTTTGCGGATTTGGCTGAGTGTAACGATAGACCATATCCCGATCTCCAAATTCCCATTTTTTCGAATTATCGTAGTTAATCGTTTCTCGATCGAAATTTAGACCGAGCTGTTGGTATATTCTCTTAAACTCTCGTTCTGGATTCTCCAGAATTTGTTCGTAATGCAAAACGAATGCTTTATTTTGTAAATGTTTAATTCCATTAATGAGTAAATGGGGAGCTTGCAGTAAATCGTGCTTGTATAGATACAGACGTTCCCACTTATCCTGAATCCAAGTGCGATAAATCGAGCATAAGACCGATAACGGATTTCTCAGTAAGATAATAAAGTTAGCGTGGGGAAACGTTCGATACAATTCGGTAAGAATGTGATAGTAGCGAGGTGTTTTATCGAGAAAATAATTTTTTCCGGAGCTGCTTAATGCCGATGCATATAAAGATGTATAAGCTTGACGAATTGCTTGGAAATAAGTGTCTTCTCCTCCTGGAACTTCTTTGATAAAGTTAACCAAGGCGGAATGGCACCAACGCGCGTTATACTCTGCGTCATACCCCTCTTTTCGTAGACCATAAAGAGGATGCAGCATCAGCCAAGGTTCCGAGACGGTATGAATTTCTGGATGATTGCCCAGAATGCGTTGAGTCAGCGTCGAACCGGCACGAGGCTGAGAAATTAAAAAAATTAATTTTTTCCCGATATCATCAATTGGAGAGTGCATGATTTATCTCAATTTGCTAGCTTTGGGACTTGGAGAGTGAGACCAACTGTGAGGTAAGACTAAAAAACCACTACTTTGATCTAAAGACACTCCACTTCCATAGATATCTTTAGAACTCACTTCTAAAGAAACAACACTTTCAAGTTTAAATAGAAATTCAATATTCGGTTTGGTGACTGCAATGTCAAAACGATAACTGCCAGCGGTCACTGGGAGTTGAGGGATTGTGAGATCGATATAGCCTTGAGGTTCGAGTTTATCAATTTCAAAACCACTAATGGGAAGCGTGCTCAATCGAAAAATTTCTTGACCGGTGTAACTTTTTAAACTCACCATAAATGCGATCGAAGACTGTAAAAAATGTTCTTCAGTACTGTAGGTGATTCTAATCGTTAAGAAATCACCCGTATGAATAACTTTCTTGGGGGATTCGAGTTCTGATAAAATTTCAATATTTTGAATCGTAATGCCACTTCTAACAGATTGTAATAAGTTGCGTTTAACTGAATAGGCTAAATGAGTCTCTAACTCTTGACTGCCTAAATTTAAATACTGAAAAACACAGTTCTGAGTCGAATCATCTAATAACAGATGACCCGAATTGAAAAGAATGGCTCGATCGCAGAGTTTTTCAATCGCACTCATATTATGGCTGACAAATAATACCGTGCGTCCTTCTTTTCCGACATCCTCCATTTTTCCCAAGCATTTTTTTTGAAACGCCATATCCCCAACTGCCAGAACTTCATCCACCACTAAAACTTCCGGCTCTAAATGTGCGGCCACAGCAAACGCCAGACGTACGTACATCCCGGATGAATAGCGTTTAACAGGAGTGTCTAAAAACTTTTCGACTTCAGCAAACGCCACAATCTCATCGAACTTGCGTTTGATTTCAACTTTACTCATCCCTAAAATTGCACCATTGAGAAAAATATTTTCTCGACCGGTTAATTCGGGATGAAATCCCGTTCCTACTTCTAATAAACTTGCCACTCGACCATTGATAGTAATGCGTCCTCGGCTGGGATCGGTGATGCGGCTTAATATTTTTAAAAGTGTCGATTTTCCCGCTCCGTTTCGACCGATAATTCCAACTCTGTCGCCTTCTTTGACCTCAAACGATACATCTTTTAACGCCCAAAATTCTTCGCGAGTTGAACGTAAATCCTTAGTTTTACGGGGTTTTACAAGATGACTAACTGACTTCACCCCTTGAACGATCGCATCTCGAAATGTCGCATATCGCTCTTGTCTCTGATGGGCGATCGTATATTTTTTACCGAGATTTTCGACCTGAATCACTGTATCAGACATGAATTTAGCAGGATTTTTTTAAGGGTTGGCTCGAAGATTAAACGGAAGCCGATAAACTAGAACAAAAGGGATAAATCGATGGTTTCAGAGTTAAATAATATCGGCAAAGGTTCGCTCCACTTTTCGAAAGTACCAAATCCCACTCGCGAGTAACGTAGAAACGAGAGCCAGAGATAGGATAAATCCCGGTAAATATAATGTCGCTTCGCCGCCAATAATTGCCCAGCGAAAACCATCGATCGCGCTCACCATGGGATTTAGAGAATACAAAAATCGCCATTGTTCCGGCACGACACTGCTACTAAAACCCACCGGAGAAATATACAAGCCAAATTGGACGATAAACGGCACGATATAGCGAAAATCGCGATATTTAACGTTCAGGGATGCCAGCCACAATCCCCCGCCAATCGCCGCAGCAAAGGCGATCGCAATAAAAAACGGTAACGTCACAATGCGCCAACCGGGAATAAAGTTATACCATGCCATTAACCCCAGTAAAATCATGCCCGAAACGAGAAAATCAACGAAACTCACCACCACTGCACTGGAGGGAATAATGAGTCGCGGAAAATAGACTTTAGCGATTAAATTCGTGTTCGTAATGAGACTGGTACTACAGCTTGATAAAGAGTTGGCAAAAAACTGCCACGGCAGCATCGCCGCAAACACTAAAATCGGGTAGGGTGCCCCTTCTGAGGGCAGTTTGGCGATTTTTCCAAAGACGATTGTTAGCACTACCATGCTTAAAAACGGTCGCAGCAGCGCCCAAGCAATACCAATAACCGTTTGTTTGTATCGAACGAGAATATCGCGCCAAGCTAGGAAATAAAATAGCTCTCGATAGTGCCATAAATCTTTCCAATACTGGCTTTCGGTCCGACCGGCTTCAATAATCAGTTTTTGAGCGTGAGATGACACCACTGTTCTCCGAAAAATAGCGCGGACGATTGACGTTTATCGAATCAAAATTTCTGGCAAGATTTATCTTTTTTTCAAAATTTATAGTAACCGCTAGCATCCCCAGAGGAGGGCCAAACATTTGGATATCTTAAGTTTCGCGTTACCCAGAATTTATTGCCCAAATGCTTGTGCCCCTACAGGTTCTCCTACTCGCGATCGCGTGTGTCCTCACCCAGATTGCAACTGCTATAATCCCCCTCAGCGACGACGAAAAATATCTAAAAGTTTCTCCACTTGTCCGTTATTTTCCCCAACCCGATCGCCTCCATTGAACTCAGAAAGAGCGTAGTCCCCGTAATCTCTCCCATAGCCGTAATCCCCATGGCCTCGATCGACCAAATTGGCGATCGCCCCTGCCATCCGGCATCCCCGCAAGATTTCCATCGCCCGTTCGATCGCCCCCTGAGTCACTTTTTCCATCCCCACCACGAAAATCGCGCTATCGATGCGATCGCTCAAACTCTGCATATCCGCCAGCAACCCCACCGGCGGCGTATCCAGGAGAACGTAATCGTAGGCCTGCCGCCATTGCCCCACCAGGGTCAGCATTTTGCTGGAATTCAACAGCGCCACGGGATTGGGGGGTCTCGGACCGGCGGTGAGGATGTCGAGATTTTCGATTTCCCCAGATCTGACCAATTCCTCCCAAGGTCGTTCGGTGGCGATCGCCGTACTCAACCCCGTCGCATTGGCTTGTTGGGCTAGTTTGTGCAGTGTCGGCTTGCGCAAATCCCCATCCACCACCAGCACCCGCATCCCCAACCCGGCCATCACCACCCCCAATCCGTAAGTCAGCGTCGTTTTTCCTTCTGCGGGGGTGGCTGAGGTGAAGGCCAATACCTTCATCGCGCCGGTTTCGCGCACTAGGTAGCGCAAGTTCATCGCCACGGAACGGAGTGCTTCGACAAACGCGCCGTCTCGTTCGTGGGGATGTTTCACTCTGGGAATGATGCCAAGCAATGGCAAGCGGGTGAGTTGTTTGACCTGCTCGATTTGTTTGACGCGGCGATCGAGCCGTTCTAAGACGATCGCCACTCCCACCCCTAGCAATCCGCCGACGATCGCCCCCATCATCAATCCGCGCTTCACATCGGGCGAAATCGGTTCGCTGGGTAAATAGGCCGGTTCCAATACCTGCCAGGGGGCAATTTCTTGAGCCTCGGCAATCTCCAATTCCTGTAACTGGGATAAAAAGCGATCGACCGATTCCGATTTCAAGGCTAACTGACGTTGCAGTTCGGCATAGGTTTGCTGGAGTTGGGGGATTTGCTGAAAATTGAAAGCGACTTCGGCTTCCAACTCTCGAATGGCAGTCAACTGGCTTTTGCCGGCCGCGAGTTCCGCTTCCACTTCCAACAGTTGTTCGGTCAAACCCCGTTGAATATCTTCCACCCGCGAGGCTTGCTTGATATCTTTAGGTGATGGCGCGCGACCCAACACCTGCCCCATTCGCCCTTGCAACAGCCCCCGCAGCTCATCGCGTTGAAACCGCAAATCTTCCACCGTCGGATGGGTATCGTGCAGGCGAGTGCGCTCTAGGGCGTACTGGGCTTCGATTTCCCGCAATCGGGCAGCTAAATCGAGATAGTCTCGATCTTGGCTGAGAATCGTGTAGGGCAGTGCCGTATCTGGATTTTGACCGGCCCGGTTCAATTGGCGGCGCAGTTCCCCGTACTGGCGCTGGATGCGGCTGAGGTTCACTTCCACGTCCCGCGCTTGTTGTTCGAGGGATTGCTTGTAGTTGCTCGCAGACACCGCATAGGCATCGGGATCGACAATGCCGTGACGCTGGCGGAACTCGCGAATTTCCAGGGCGGCTTCGTCGAGTTCGGCGATCGCGGCGGGGAGTTGTTCGCGAATGAAAGTAATGGCATTGGTGGCTTGAGAGAGCTGCCGTTCCAGGCTGTAGTCGACATAGGTGGCCCCCAGAACATCCAACACCGTCTTCGCCCGTTGGGGATCGGGGTCGGTGTAGGAAACGATGAGTACGTCCGCTTCCCCCGCTTGCCCGATGGATAAACTTTCGACGATTTGCGCCCCGCTCAAATCGATAGCATCCGATCGGGCGATCGCGCTCTCGATTAACGCCTGACTGCGTAAAATCTGAATTTCCGTCGATAAATCTTTGACGCCAACCTCGGCCGCCTCCAACCCGAGAATCGTGGGTGTCGCTTTCTCGTTAGCCAGTAATATCAGCGTTTGGGACTTGTATTGAGGCGTTTGCCGCATCGTCGAAAACACGAGCCACGCAAATGCGCCCACCGCCACGAGGAGCGAAGGTTTCCATTGCCGGCGCAAGGTCTGCCCTAGCTCCGACAGCGAGAAATCCGTATCTTCGACTGGCACCCCAACTCCATTGAGGAGGGTAGATTCGTTGCTCATCACCTTGACTCGCAGATCGCGCGCGATGGTGCAGTAGCATCATCGCCCGGTTTTTCGCCTGGGTGGGTTTTGCCTGGGTGGGAGAATGCTCCCAAACCGTCTCCTCGGAAATGTTACTGATATGTTATGGCAGACCCACCGGAATTGACAACGCAAGTTACGGGAATTTACGTAAGTTTCCGTGCCTCTCCGTTGCCATAGACCCCTCGGGCTGCAAATAGTTCCGGGTTTTCTCGGAATCGATTTCGTGGGGTATCGGGGATAATTACGCATCGATGCTGGGATCGATCGAGAAGGCAACTTTTACGCAGAAGCAACGTCTGGAGTCAATGGACAATGGACAATTGATAATGGGAAGTGCGTTTACAAGTAATAAGTAATAAGTTTGACGGGTACTGAAAATCTTCAGATTCAATAAACGAATGAGGTCTCAATTTTTTCTTGATGAATTAAGAGGCGCACGTTCCGTTTGATTCAGGCTTCACCGATACGACTTAGGGATGTGCGGGAAAATAACGTACCCATCGTAAGGGTCAAGGGCTCTTGACCCCTACTGCACGTATTTGTGAAGCGGGTACCTTATTTTTTTGCAAGTCCCTTATCACTTATTACTTACGCGATGTGCGCTCTTTTTGCGCGCGCCATATGGTGAGCGAGTCGAAAAATCCCCCATTCCCCATTCCCCATTCCCCATTCCCCCGTGCGGTTAGGTTTTGGATAAACAAGTTGAACATGGCGTTACTTATTACTTATTAAAAGATGGTGCGACAACTGTACGAAGAATTGATGCGACGTTTGGGACGCAGACGACGGCAATGCGATCGGCCAGGAAGTGATGCCATTAGTTGGGTAATTCCGGGAAAATTGGCGGTGGGAGGACTGCCGCGAGTGGGACGGGCCGCACAGTTGAAAAATGCCGGCATTGAAGCGGTGCTGGCACTGTGCGATGAATCGGAAGGGGAGATGCTACCCGCTATCAAAGCAAGTTTTCAAACCTGGCGCTACGTTCTACCCGATCGACATTACCGAGAAAAACTCACTCCGGTACAACTGGCGGCTGCCGTGGAAATCGTCCATCAAAGCTTGCAAAACCAAAAGCCTATCTACGTTCACTGTTTTGCGGGTATGGAGCGCTCTCCGACGGTTTGCATTGCCTATTTGTGTCGCTACAACCAGCAAAATCTCTGGGAAGCCCTCGAATGGGTAAAATCCGTTCACCCTCGCACTTGTCCGACCGCCGAACAACTACAAGTACTAGAGCAGTTTATCGCCAATTGACACTCCCCAGGTTAAAGGCATGGGGATTCTTGAGTCTACGACTCGCCTTGCTGAAATCGGTTTTCACCGATTTCAGTAGAGGCGCGCGTCTTCTGAAGCGTTTGGGGCAATGGGAGGTGCATTTAGACTGCTATCGTATCGATCGAATGCGTGGCGGCGGGAGGTTTCTCCATCCCTCGGAGGGCGTTATCTGGCGATAAATATTTGTCGATCGCACTTAATATTTTTGACGTTTCGATCGGCTTTTTCGTACAATCGGAAGCCCCCGCCATTTTGGAGCGAAAACCATCAATTCTCCCACTGGTTAAAATAACGATCGGCACGTTTTTGAGGCTCGAAACTCGGCGAATTTGGCGGCACAGTTCGTAACCGTTAATCACCGGCATGACTAAGTCGAGAAAGATTAAATCTGGCTGGCGATCGATTAAAACGCCTAACGCGCGAACCGGATCGCGTAAACCGATAAACTCGTAACCGGCTTCTTGGATAATTCCCCTCATCAGATTGTAAACTTGCAGGCTATCGTCTACGCAAGCAATTCGTTTTTTAGCTCGATCGGCGATCGCATTTTCAGAAGCTCGAGCTTTGTGTCCGGGATGGGGAAAATCCGGCAATTCTACCAATTGAATGATGCCCGTTTCCACCAAAGGAATTAAATGTTTAACGACTTTAATTTCGTTTTTCTTAATTAAGTTGGCAACATCTCGGAAGGTTCTTTTGCCATTCATCAATCTTACCATATGCTGGTAAGTCTGTGGATTGGTTTTCTCTTTGAGTTTGTCTGAGTGTTTTAAAATTGGTGCTGAATCGAGAAAGATACTATTTAATTTTAGTTTTTGCCACTGTTTCCAATTCTCGATCGCATTCAAAAGGAGTGGTTTAATATTAAAGATTTTAATGAAGTTAATTGTCGAGCGATCGAGATCGGAATTAAACTCTTCATAAATCAGCATTTCTCGAAATTCATGCTGCATGATATCGAATAAATTTTCGACAATAATTTTTTCGAGGATTTCTTTAGCTCGATCGATGCTAATTTTTTTCTTCTCCATCAACATATAGATCGCGTGATAATCCCAACCATATTCAAAATTGCTGTTCTCCGGTTGGAAGTTGGGGCCTCGAAGCAGCGCATCGAGATCGAGCTTGAGTTTATCTCGATAGAGGTGTCGATAAAGCTGTCGGGCAACATGATTGCCACCAGTCACCCAAATCAAACGACCGATACATAGATACAGCGTCCATTCCACGCCCGATAGGGTTCTGATGGTTAAACGCCCGGTAAATTTATGTTCTCCCAAAATCGTTAACTTATAAATAAAGCTTTTACGGCTTACCTTTTTTAGATTGAATGTCATCGTCATATCTCCCAAAAACCGTTCTAATAAATCCCGAAATAAATGCTGGGTCTTCCTTCGGATTCAAAGGTTCCCTCGTTCGATGTATCGATCGGTGCTCGGAGTCTGTAGCACCTCGGGCGAGTTGAGTTCCCGAGTTCCGGATTATTGAAATCTTGCCAATCGATTGACTGATTTTTCTTGACTTATTCTTTACGCTAAAGTCTTCGTGTTGATGCTCGTGTATATTTATGTTTGCGTTTGTTTGCGTTGGCGGTGGCTCTTCCCAAAAGGATGCGCTATCGTGAAAAAAATCAACTGCAGACTAAATGGCAACCGTTGAAATCCTGCTAATTTTCGCGGTGGGTTTAGCCCCCGCCATGTTTTCGGGCTGGTACGTTCGGAAGTTACGCGATCGGGCACGCGATCGACTGATTGCTGCCCGAGATGCCACCGCCACCGGCATTCTCTTGTCAACTCCCCCCAGAATCGTCCACACTCGCATCATCGGCGATCGCACCTGCGAGTTTAACGCTCGATCTCCCTATCTGCGCTGTGCGATTAATCCCCAAGGTCCCTGTCAGGATTGTCGGCACTACAGCAGCCGCTAGGATCGAAGCTGGGGAAGCTGGGGGAGAAAGACTGCGGTGGAAATTGAGATCCCCCCTAACCCCCCTTCATCAGGGGGGGAACTCGGAAAAGTCTTGAATTAACGAATAGTGCAGCTTCCTCTGGCTTCCCCCTGATGAAGGAGGATTTAGGGGGATCTTCCGTACCTCATGAGTATGAGAAGCGCTATATTACATCAGGTTCGCTTAAATACTTCTCATTAAAATTCGCCTGAATTTAGGCACAAGCGATTCTTTATTGTAAGTAATTATCCGAACTTGATATTACTTATTAACGCGGTGTGCAACTTTAAGCCAAGCCATATGGTGAGCGAGTCGAAAAATCCCCCATTCCCCATTCCCCGTGGGGTCAGGTTTTGGATAAACAAGTTGCACATGGCGTTATTACTTATTACTTACTCAATCGTAACGCCCCATTCTTCTAAGGTAATCCCGATCGTTTGTTCGAGAAAAGTCAGAGAATTGAGATAGCTAATCGTTGCGTTAAGTTCTCCATTTTCCGCCCGAACCAAAGCATCTTCAAATCGAACCACCTCGATAATGCTACCCCGTCCCAGTTCGAGGCGGCGCTGTTCGTTTGCCAGTTGTTGTTCTGAAAGTTCTCGGGCGCGGCGGGCGAGTTGGACTTGGCGAAAATTATCCCGCACGTCTCGAATGGCATTTCTGACATCAATGGCGAGACTTTCTCGGGCTTCTTCGATATCATTTTCGAGCTGTTGAATCTGGATTTGACTGCGCTCGACGGCTTGTTCGCGGCTGAGATTGCCAAATTCTCGACTGAAGACGACTCCTGCTCGAAAGTCGGTTCGATCGCTCAATTCGCTGCTCAAATCTCCAGTCAAACTGGTTTCTACATCCAAGTTCCACAGGCGATCGTTTTCGGCGATTAATAATTGCAACTGCTCTCGATCGAGCTGAAGTAACGTTTGCTGGTAGGATGGATTCTGGGCTAAAGCAACTTGCAGTAACGCCTCTTCCTCAAAGGAAATTTCTTCTAATCGATCGGATTGGGGTACTTCAATGGCCACGGGAATGAATGTTCGATCGATATCCAAAACTTCAATCAAAGAAAGTTGCTGAGATTGGAGGCGATTTTGAGCGTTGAGAACGCTCACTTCTCGATTGGCGATCGCCGTTTCGTTAGGCACTCGTTCGACTCGGGCGGTTCTACCGGCTTCGATTAACGCCTGGGTTCTTTCAAGCTGTTCTTTGGCACTTTCTAGAGCGCGTTCTTCGATATTGAGTTGTTGTTGGGCTTGGAGTAACTCTCGGTAACTCTGAATCGCATTGGTAATCGTATCGATGAGGGTTGACTTCAAATCCCAAAGATTGGATGCTTCAACTAAGCGGGCAATTTCAATCGGGGCGCGGTTGACATCGGTGCCGAAGTTGCGAAGAAAGGGTTGTCGAAATGTGAGGGAAAAGTTACCATCCACGGAGTTGCGATCGCTCCGTAAACCCCCCGACTGCCTGCGGGCGTTGCCAACCCCTTGCAGGTTAACGCTAAAGGTTCCACCACTCGGAACCCGCCAATTAATCCCCCCGCCAATTCGGATCGCTTCGCCATGGGTTCGGTTTTCCCCAGAGAAATCTCGATCGATTTCCACGGAAAGTTCCGGTGTAAAATCGGGATTGAATCGATCTTCGGCAACGGCTAAATCTTGTCGATCGAGAATGCGATCGAGATAGGCATTTTTAATGTCTCGATTGTTTTGTAAGGCTAAAATAACAGTATCGGCTAGGGTAAGTTCTAGCGCCGGTTCGTTAGTTTCGATGGTTTCTAATTCTTCAGGTCGATCGAGAATTTCTAAGGGTTCGGATTCTTGGATGTCCTCGCTTTCCTCCCTTTGCTCTTCAAGGGTTTCCGATTCCCTACGTTCAGCTAAAGCGATCGCATTCTTCTCTTCATTTTGTTCTCGATTCAAATTTTCGCGGGCTAGATTGAGAATCTCACGTTCGGAAATTAGAATTTCGTTATCGATCGGTAAGTTTTGACGTTCGGTAGAATTCTCGGATTCGGAGATTTGAGAAGAGGCAACAGCACGATCGCAACCGTCAGGTTTGTGAGAATAACCAGTGCGTTCGCGCAACGTGTGCGTAGCACAAACATCTTGCTCGCCTTGTAGAGTATCTTGCTCCCGTTGTAAATCAACGACTAGATTCTTTGAAGCCGAGTTAGAAGGCGTTGCTACCGAGGGTAATATTCTGGCATTCGGTTCGGGTGGTTGAGGCAAATTGGGTGGCAACTCTTCCAATCGGCGATCGCTAGTTGATTCTGGGGTCGATGGAGATGGAGAAAGGCGATCGGGCGATAGATTCGGAAAAAATCGATCGGGCAAATTTTTCGCCGATACCACACTCGAATCTGCGCGAACTTGGGGGTTAAATCTCAATCCCCAAACCAAGGAACTGGCAACGCCAAAAGCTACGGCGAGTCCCATCACTTTCCCGATCGGGCGAGAATTCATTTTCGAGGAAGATGTTTGATTCTCAAGAGGCTCGTGACTCAAGGCAGAAACACCAATAAATGCTGAATACGTCGAGTGACATCGATCGATTTTACCTAAAGAATCGCACCCCACACCCTACATCCCACCCCCACCCGAAACAGTCTTATTCAAAACTGACGTTTTCTTACGATCGCAATGCAGCCACCGGATCGAGCTGGCTTGCCCGCAACGCCGGGAAAAACCCCGCCCCAATGCCCACCAGCAATGCCGAACTCAGGGCAAATGCCGCACTTTTTCCATCGAATTCGTAGGGTAACTCAAATTGCCGACTGACCACAACCGTCAAACCGTGAACGCTGCCAATGGCAAGGGTTCCGCCGAGTAAACTCAGTAACATCGCCTCCAGCACGAATTGGAGGAGAATATCCTTGGCTTGTGCCCCGATTGCCAGTCGCAAGCCGATTTCTTTGGTGCGTTCCATCACCGAAGCAATGGTGATATTGGCAATCCCCACACCACCGACAAGCAACGCCACGCCTCCCACTGCCAGGAGCGATCGCCCCACCACGTTAAGGGTTTTCTGTTGTTCGAGGATATCGAGGATGTTATTGGAGGTGCGAAAAGAGCGATTGGGGTAACGCTGTTCGAGAAGTTGCAGCAACCGCTGTTCGAGGGTCTCGATATCGCTGATGCTGTTGGGACGAATCAGAATCCCCCGCAAAAATCGGCTGCCTGTTAACGCATTATGAACCGATAGGGGCATCACTAGTATTCCTTGGGGATCTTCTTCTGCGGCATCTCGCAGTTTGGCCGCCATCACCCCCACGACAACATAGGGCCGTCCTCCAACGTAGATACGCCGATCGATGGGGCGATCTTTGCCGAAAAGTTCCTCGGCTAGGGTTTTATCGATGATAACCACCGAGCGATAGTTGGCGAAATCCGCTGGAGTAAACGATCGCCCCGCCACCATCACTCGGCCGGACGTGTCAAAATAATCTTGGGAAACACCGTACATTTCCGGTTGAGCTTCTCGATCTTGAAAAATCGCCGGACTGGGTCGCATCCACCGTGTCGTACTCACAGCTTTTGCCCCG
This sequence comes from Zarconia sp., assembly GCF_057467645.1. Taxonomy (NCBI): domain Bacteria; kingdom Bacillati; phylum Cyanobacteriota; class Cyanophyceae; order Oscillatoriales; genus Zarconia; species Zarconia sp. The sequence continues at coordinate 4,633 of NZ_JBRJXU010000040.1, read as the reverse complement.
CTCAACCGATTTTGCAGGTAGGTCAAGTCTTCTAGCTCGAAGGGTTGGTAGTTGCCTTGTCGCCAGTCGGGTCTGACGCGGATGTGGGGAGCTTCTCGTTCGGCGAGTTGTCGGGCGATAATTGCTTGACTGATGTTACTCACTTGCAGAGTGGCACTCACAGCCGCGACCCCCATAAACACCCCGAGGGTGGTCAGACTCGATCGCAGGGGATTGCCCCGCAAGGAAACATAGGTCAGTTTAAATAAGTCCGGGATCTGGAGTCCCATAATTGTGTTGAAAGCGGGAAAAAGAAGACGGGGAAAGGGAAATAACGATCTGCCAATTGTTTATCTGTCTATTTTCTAGGGTTCGTTGTCTTTCCCTCATCTAATATATAGCAGTCGCCACTGTCGTTAGGACACCAGTGACTGTGGGCGAAGGGGGCGAAGGGGGCAACGCTAGCTCTCGGGGGAAAGACCGCGGGTTCATTACACAATTGTCCGGCGTTGTCCTAACCGCAAGGCGCGGTTGCTATACGTGCATCTAGGCGATCGCTCAGAATCGATCGCCCGAAAAACCAAATTGATGGCTCGATCGTATATTAAGTGCCTCACAAGAAATGCGATCGAATGGATTTTGTATCATTAAATTTGCGCAGATTGACGGAACCGATTAAGAATATGCTTTGGACCAGATGGCGATATTGGAACGTATCTCTTGCATTGACGATCGCGGGAATCACCCTGGGAGGGATGGGGGGACCTGCCCGCAGCTCGCTACCGCAGACCGAGGTGGAACTCGCGCGCTTTAACCCGCCGACGGTGGGCGCTCCGGGAAACCGACAAGATGCGGGGAGTCGCGGCACGTCTTGCCGACTGTCTGCGATTCGATTTTTGGCATTAGTCCCAGATACAAATGTTGGTTTAACCCTCGAAGAACGCCCCACATTTTGGCTGTACGTCCCCTGTAATTTGGGTTCTGTGGAATTCGATCTTCTCGATGACGAGACCGATGAAATTCTCTACCAAACAAAATTTAATATGACCGACGGACCGGGTATCGTCAGCTTTCGTCTGCCCGAAACCGCCCCATCCCTGGAAATTGGGACCTGGTATCGTTGGATGTTTCATTTTGCTACCCCCAACTCCGAAAACATCTCTTTTATTAGTGGCGTGACGATTCGGGAACCACTTTCGATGGGACTCGAGTCCGAACTAGAAAATGCCACCCCCCGAGAACGGATTGAAATCTACGGGAAAAACGGTCTGTGGCACGATATGCTCACCGAACTGGGGGAACTCTACCGGGCAAATCCCGAAGATGCAACACTGGCGGCGGAATGGACGGAGGTGTTGCAACATCCCGTGGTGCGTTTGGAAGACCTCCGCTTAGAGCCGCTCGTGCCCTGCTGCACTCTCGAGTCGGGACAACAAACCGTACGCAACGATGAATCGGCTTCTGGGGAATATTAGACATCTGGAGGAAAAGGGTTAAGGGTTAAGGGGGAAAGGGATAAAAAATGTATGAATTCGGTATCTAAATTGATTTTATTTTGGATTTCTGGAGAGATCTATGAATGTCAGATGCCGACGCTGCCCGATCGCACGATAGAGTTGCTACCGGATGTGGAATCACTCATGGCTAGTGCAAATTAGACTTTAGATCGCTGTGTGGCAGAGGAGTCGCCAAAGTCCCAAAGTACTCAAGACTCTGTGTTTCGCGGGCGATCGCGCTTGCCAATTCCCTCACACCCATGACCGACCCCATCACCGAGATCGTGACGTTTCCCATTACTTCATTTTTTCAGCTTAGAGCGATCGATAATTTACCATCACAAAAGATAAGCGTACGGTAAGTTGATATAGCTTCGCCCTTGTTTCGATAAAATTTATCGTACCACAGGGATAAAACCCTTGCAATTTCGTTGCCAAAATCTCGCTCGTTCTCAATAAAAAGGGTATATTCTCAGGGAAATTACTCTCGCGACACAAATTTGAACCTGAATTGGTGTAACTCCTCTGTGAAAAAAGCGAAACATTACGGATTCTGAGTGCTGACATTCGTAATGGGAATCATAGGTATTGGCCCGTAGGGTATTGAATTAGGACTGACGCAGAAACTCGATCTGTAGGATGTGTTGGTGTAACCCATCACAGCAAGCCCTATTTAGCGTACTTGCGTAAGTCCCGTGAATACAACTTGGAAGGTAACGATCGCCTCAACGAGATTCCAGGCATTTTGGGCGATCGGTTCTCTCGTATACGATCTCTCAAATTTAGGTACGGCAATACGTTCGGAAATAAGCTTCCAAGTGGTGGATTGAATCTTAGAATTGGCGGATTTCAGTGCGATCTAAGGGCTGAAACTGCTTCGCCATTGTCGATCGCAAATTTTCAGAAACTTTTCTCTACAAGAGTCGGTAGGCTATGTCAACTGAAACACCCAAAGGGATTTGGATTATTAGCGAGGAAACCTCCAACTTGGGGGGAACCGGTAGCAAAGGAATCGAAGATATCGGCGCGGATTACGATCGCGACGAATATAACGAGCGTCAGCCGGATGCTTTGAAGTTGCGCACTCGCGTTAGTGCCAAAGATTTGAAAGCCAATCTGACGGAGTTTTTAGCGGTGGTAGAAGAAGCCTTCGATCGCGCCGAAGCATCTCGATCGAAAAAGATGCAACTCGACGAACTCAAACTCTCGGTAGAAATCAACGGTCAGGGAGAGGTGAATTTGTTGGGAACGGGCGGAAAAATAGGCGGTAAGGGTGCGATCGAACTGAAGTTCAAGCGCAAAGAACCGTAAACGATGGGAAGCGTAAGTCATGGGAAAAAACTGGGCAATTTGTATTGGCGTAAACCAGTACGATAACCTGCCAGAACTCAAGTACGCACAGCGGGATGCGGAACTGATGCGAGATTACTTTCTGGCGGAAGCGGGATTTGAGAAAGTGTACTTGTTTACCGATAACTCGCCACCCATTCACGATACTGGAAAACCCTTTTCCTCTCAACCGATTGGCAACCGATTGAGGCGATTTCTCCGAACCCGGTTTAACACGCCATTTATGTCTGCTGGGGATAACTTTTGGTTTTTCTTTAGCGGTCACGGATTGCGCCATGCCGATCGCGATTATCTCATGCCCTCCGATGCCGATCCCCATCCCGACGGCGTAGAAGAAACGGCAATTTCCCTCAATTGGGTGACAGAACGATTGCGGCGTTGCGGGGCAGATAATGTCGTGCTGCTGCTGGATGCCTGCCGGGACGAACAAAGCTCGAAAGGGTTGGGAATTGGACCGGAAAATCAGAAAGGGGCGATCGCCATTGCCTCGTGCAGTCCGGCAGAGCGGTCTTACGAGATTGATGAAATCGGACAAGGTGCGTTTACCTACGCGCTGTTGGAGGCATTGCGGATTCAAGGAGAAGGAAACTGTGCCACTGTCGAACGATTGTACCAGCGCTTGCAATACCGCGTTGCCGAAATCAATCAGCGGTTTCGCAAGCCTCGGCAAACCCCCTATGCTATTGCCGAACCGGCAAACAAGTACCATCTGATTTTATTGCCCCGGCAGGCAACCCTCGGGGATATCGATCGCCTCAAAAAAGAAGCCCTCACCGCAGAAGTTGATGGAGAACTCAATACCGCCGAGGCATTGACGATTCGGGTTTTAGCCATTTCTCCTGCCGATCCCGAAGCATTAACAGCATATAAACGGATCGTGCGGAAGTCCTGGGGACAGTCAAAATTATTCCAGCCGCCTCGAAACCAGTTCGCTGGGAGCAAAGGTCAAAAATCGGCTTCTTCTTCTGGGGGGGAAACGGGAATTTCTAAAATTGGGTCTTCTCGATCGAACGTTCGGAAGTTGAAGTGGTTGAGTTTAGCTGCGATCGGTCTTCTGGCAACCATCGGCATTCTAGCCGCGATCTCACATTACAACAACACACCCCAACCTCCATTCGTAGAAAATGGCACAGTAACAGGAGAAGGAGAAAACGAACCGATTCCAAATCCACCAGTGCCGGAGAAGATCGATGAAACCGAACTCGAACACCTCCTCACAGAGAAACGATGGAAAGAGGCTCACTGGACGACCACTGAACTGATGCTTCAGATTGGCGATGCCAATGGTGACGAGAGTCTTTCGATCGACGAAATTACTAAATTCTCCTGCTCGAAACTCAACAAAATTAACCAACTTTGGCTTGACAACAGCGATCGTCACTTTGGCTTTAGCATTCAGAACGATATTTATCGAGGTTGGGACAATACAGAAGACTGGAATGATTTTAGCGAGCTTGTCGGCTGGCGAGTCGGAGAAAAATTGTTGTCTAACGATAAACTGACCTTTAGCTTAATCCGCTCTCGAGAGGGTCATCTCCCGAGAATTCAAGATAGTCATGGGGATATTCATCGAGGATCTGTGGTGGCACTCCTATCTCGTTTTGAAACTTGCAACTCGAACCCAACATCTGAGAACATCGAAACCCAACCCCCTATTGATTCTTCAGGAGAAGACTCAAACACCGAGTCTCCTTCAGATTTAGAGCCGCCAATCATCGAAGAACCATCTACGGAGGAAGACTCAAACACCGAGCCTCCCTCAGATTCAGAGCCGCCAATCATCGAAGAACCATCTACGGAGGAAGACT
>NZ_JBRJXU010000039.1:0-25595 GCF_057467645.1 Zarconia sp. | reverse complement strand
AGGGTGTGGGGTGTAGGGTGTGAGGAACGTCAAAGACTTACTCTCTCCCTTATCCCCTTGTCCCCTTGTCCCCTTGTCCCCTTGTCTCCTTGTCTCCTTCTCCCCTTGTCCCTCATCTCCGAAGAAGAGGGCGAAGCATTTGGATATGTAAGATTTCGTTTGACTGAGAATTATTCGCCCAAATGCTTTGCCCCTACGCTTGGGCGCACATCTTGGCCGGGAACGAGGCGGTGAATGCCGCCTGCGACAATGCGATCGCCGGGTTGCAGGGTTCCCCGGACTAAAACGCGATCGCTTTCTTGATGAACGATTTCCACCGATTGCTGCTGGACTTGATAAATTCCCGGCTCGGTTGCGTCTTCTTTGGGAACCAGGACGTAGCAGGTCCACAGTCCGCGAATCCCCTGAGTGAGGGCTTCTGGGGGTAGCCAATAGCCGGGGGCGGAAATTGTTTCGATCGCGTCCAAGCGCACGGTTTGCCCCGGATTGACGCGGGAAATAGCGGCGCGATCGAGTCTCAAAACGACGGTTTGGGTGCGAGTGGCCGAATCGATTTCCGGCAAGATGGAGGAGATCGTCGCGTCGTAGACCTCTGATTCCACTCTCACCCGTTGGCTGCTGCCGACTTCGAGATTTTCGACTTGGCCCGCGGGAATGCCGATTCGGGCTTCGGGAGCAACATCTTCAATCAAATACATGACCGACTGACCGGAATTGACCACCGTTCCTTCATCCAAGCGCCGGGTGGCAACGATGCCGTCAAAGGGGGCGGTGAGGGTGCTTTTGGCGATCGTGACGTCCAAATCGGCAATTCCGGCGTCGATTTGCTGCACCACTGCGGCCTGAGCGTCGATTTGCTCTGGGCGAGTACCGTTAAGCAATTCTTGCAGGTCGCTGCGGGCGGCTGCTACCCGTGCGGCTTGGGCGTCGATTTGTTCGATCCGGGTTCCCGATCGCAATTCTTCGAGTTGTTCGCGCGCGGCCGTCGATTCGGCTTGCAGAGCGCTGGCGGTGGTGGCAGCTTCGTCGAACTGCTCCCGCGACACGGCTCCCGCTCGGTAAAGCCGTTCCCGACGTTGGGCTTGCAGTTGCGCCAGTTGCAACCGTTCTTCCACATTTTTCAGGTCGGCGCGGGCGGTATTGATGGTTTCGACGCGCGGCCCGGCTTCGAGTTCTCGCAGCCTAGCAATTTCTTGGTCTAAGACGGCCTGTTGGCTGGCAATATCTTCTTGTCTGGCTCCCGCTTGCAATTCTCGTAGTTGGGCTTCGGCTCTAGCTCTTTCGGCGACTTGCTGCTGTCGCTGGGTTTCTAGGTTGCTCGTATCCAACACCGCTAGGGGTTGTCCGGCAAACACCAAATCTCCTTCTCGCACCAGGACTTCAACCAATTGACCGCTACGCTCGAAACCCAGTTCGCTGGCTCGCAAGGCGGCAATTTCTCCGGTGTAGGTTCGTTCGACTTCGTAGCCTTGGACCAACTCCGCCCGGAGGGTATCCACGGGCAAAATTCGAGCACTTTCCGTTGCCGTGGGGGTTGAAGTGGAAGCCCCCTGTTGCAGTCGGAAGACGGCAATTCCGCCAAGTAATAGAAGTCCCGTCGAACCCGCGATTAATCCGCGTTTCCAAGACCGACCTCGTCCCTGGCGACGTTTTTCTGGGGGCGGCGAGGGAGTCAACGGCCGCGATTTTTGAGGGGGAAGGATGTTGGAAGTCATGAGGAGGGTATAGAGGAGAAGGTGTATTTGAGCGAGTAATCGGAGTCCGATCGAGTTATTTTTAGACCGAACGGTTCGGTCATACACGTTCCGTGGTACCATTAAATCAAAGGCTTTGTCAATATGACCGAACGGTTTAGTATACGGGAATGAAAACAGATGTAATGGTGGATGTGGATATAGAGAATCCCAAAGCTCGTCAAATCTTAGAAGGCGCTCGGACGGCATTTCTCGAACTCGGCTATGAAGGGACGAGTACCGACGAGATTGTGCGGCGAGCGGGAGTCTCCAAGGGGACGCTGTACAATTATTTCAACAATAAGCAAACCCTGTTTCGGGCGTTTGTGGAGCTTGAATGCAGTCAACACGCCGATCGAATTTTCAAGATCGAAGATCCCACTCAGGATACCGAAGCCACCCTGCGTCAGATCGCACAACACTTCATCGCGCTGTTAATTTCCCCATTTGCGCAAAATATTTATCGATTGGCGACGGGAGAAGCCCAGCGCTTTCCCTGTCTGGCGCGTACCTTCTTCAATTCGGGTCCGGATTTGGGAACCCGCCACCTGACTCAGTTTTTGTCGGCAGCAGTGGCACGGGGGGACTTAAAAATCGACGATTTCGAACTGGCGGCACAACAATTTTTGGAGTTGTGTAAAGCCGATATTTTCCTCAAGTGCACGTTTCACATTCAAGATTCGTTTACCCCCGAGGAAATCGATCGGGTAGCAAACGGCGCGGTGGATATGTTTTTGAGAGCCTATCGCCCTTAGTGCCGCTGCGCGGAATGAAAAATGAAAAATGCAAAATGTTTAGGCTGTAAGCGATTGCCCGATCGCTTCACGGTGAAGCTGGATATTATTCCTCCTCTAATTCCTCAAGACGAGCATCCAATCCCAAATCGAGGAACTCTTCAAGTAAGACCAAAGCCCGAGCGCGCTCTCGGAATGCACCCACTTGAATCACATCTCGATTGCGGATTTTGGTATCGAAGGCTTCGGGAATCATCGATCGCACCAAGGCTCGATCGCGCGTACTCGTTGTCTCCACCACCACTCGATAAGGAGTATTGCTCCCCGTTGCCCCCCGAGAGCCGACAAATTGGGGGATAATTTGGGGCGGTGGTGGCGGCATTCCCGGTGCGAAATTCGAGGGAGGCTGCACGGCTAAAATCGACACCTCCCCGCCATTGCCAATGGGTGCGTTCGGATCGGGAACCGGTAGCGGTCCGAGTTCCGGAACCAATTCGCTGACCGATCGCGGTCCGTTGAAATCATTGCTGAAATTGCGACTGAAATCGTTGGTGGGGGGCGGAGGCACTCGCGAAGCGAGGGGACTTGAAGACAGGTTGGGCAAAAATTGGGGGCTTTCGGGGGCCGTGGGTGGCTTGCTCGAACTCGATCGCCTCGAAACTGAGAGATTGGGAGGCGGTAACTCCGGACTGGCCGTATCGAGCCGCACTGAGGGGGCTACAGGAGACGGAGGCGCGGCAGGCGGTGCAAATTCAGCTCTGGGAGTGCGTTTTGAGTCCGATGGGTTTGCCAGGGTAATTAAGCGATTGGGGGTCAGAGGAATCGCCTCACCCGTGGTTGCCACCCTTGTTTCGACCCTCGAACCCACCGCGCTTGCCTCGGAAACGCTGGCAAGTTCGGTATATCGGACTTCAGATCCGCTGGTTTCGAGTGCGCCAAAATCGATATCTCCTCGGGTTCTCTCGGGGGAGACTTGGTTACCAAATGCGGCTACCATCGCCTGTCGGGAAGAGTTGTGCAGATCGTCCTCTCCATTGTCGCGAATCATATTGCCCCCCGGATCGTCGGGCGTCCCTAAATTCGCCCGCGATTGAGCCATTGCCACCAATCCGTAGCGATCGTTATCGGCAATCAAATTCCCCCGCAGGACTGGCTGTCCGTTTTGCTGAACCACCACCCCATCTTCATTTTCGGTAATTTGGTTGCCAATCACCAAAGGTGCGGCATTTTGGGCGATGAAAATGCCCCATCCCGTTTCCTTAAAAATATTGTCTCGCACGTCCGGTTGGGCGCTGCCAGCAATGGCGATGCCGTGGGTTCCGTTATCTTGAAACTCGTTATCTTGAATTAACGGCGTGCTGTTGCCGCGAATGGATATACCCTCTTGGGGGTTCTTGCGAAACCGATTGCCGATGATTCTCGGACTGCCGGATTCGATCCAGGCGCCGTAGCCACCATCGTGGGGATTCGTCACCGTCACGCCGATCAGGCTGGCATTACCGGTTGCCACAACGGCGACGTTCCGACGTTCTGCCGCCGACTCAAAGATAAATCCGCCGCCGTAAATTTTGATATCATCCCCCCGGTTGCTGCGATCGCCCCGAACGGTGACTCTACCTTGGAGGCGCAGGGGAAATGTTTCTCCCGTCTCGATGCGATATTTTCCCGGTGCTAAAATCACTTCTCCCTCATCTCCAACGACTTCTAAAGCGTGAGAAATCGTCCGAAACGGTGCTTCGATACTGCCGTTCCCATCAAGATCGTCTCCAGAATCGGGATCGACGTAGACGGCAGTGGCTGTGCGATTGTTGGTTTGGAAAACGAAGGAGGATGCTTCAGGGGAGGGAGCGGCGATCGCTGGAGATGCCCACATCCCGGGAGCGATCGCCCCCCATCCCAAACTCGCCAACAGCGAAAAGGTTAATCCACTGGGAAACTGTGAGTTTTTCCCCTTGGAATTCGGACGCAAAACATCGGTCTGAAACATCTGTTTGAAGTTCGAGGCAGGAAAACTCACGGCTTTTTTCCAACGCGATAGCTGTATATTGTTATCCATCTCAAAAGGTTTGAGTGTCGGGGTTTTGGGGGCAGTCTATTGGTAATTTTTGGCTCCCCTCCTTTTGAGCTTTGAAACCCAAGGTGTCTGTGAGGGCACCGATCTCAGTGAATTTGGATCGTGTTGGTGCACATCTGACTTTTATTTTTTGGGTTCGACCCCTCTTAACTGGCCCGGACCGATCTCCTAAAACACCACACAGCCCGATGGCTAGAGGACGAGCCCTCCGTTAGGGTTGCGCGTCCGAGCTAGAGCCAACGCGATAGGATTTAAACCCTCGGGCGATCGCGTTGGCGATAACATGTCGGGCTGACCTAGCAAAATTTATTTCCATTCCCACAGAGGCGATGGCGCTTTAGGGTCTCGATTGAATCCTGAGGGACTCATCTCGAAATTCGATCGCTGCTTTTTGTCGATGCACCCAGGAAAATGTTCGATCTCGTGCTTAATGATGGCACAATTTTGACGAGTCGATCGCGCGATTGCCGCTCAAATTTTTGAATGCCAGTACGCTATCAGAAAAAGCGATCGCCAAGTGTTAAGATTCGCAACGTCAGGAGATTTGTGGAGATTTGTCATGGGTGAGCCAACCAACGGTCGTCAATTTGTCCCACGGGCTGTCTGTCGAATTTTGGATGCCAATCTCGATCGCGCCCGCGAAGGATTGCGCATCGTGGAAGAATGGTGTCGGTTCGGACTCGATAGCACCCCGCTCACCAATGAGTGCAAGCAATTGCGCCAAGCCCTGGCCAGCTGGCATACCACCGAACTCCGGGAAGCCCGAGATACCCCAGGAGATCCGGGCACGGCATTAACGCACCCCCAAGAACGGGAACGCCAGAGTATCGAACAAGTTCTCCAAGTCAATCTCTGCCGAACTCAAGAAGCATTGCGGGTGTTGGAGGAATACGGCAAACTGTACCACCCGAAGATGGGGGAAGCCTTCAAACAGATGCGCTATCGAGTGTACGACCTCGATAGCCAATTGCTCGCCCAGGGTCGCCAGCAGAAGCTACAGCAGGCGCAGTTGTATTTGGTGACCTCTCCTGAGGATGATTTGCTCGGGATTGTAGAAAACGCCCTCCAAGGAGGACTGACTCTGGTTCAGTACCGCGATAAAGATGCTGACGACGCGACCCGCATCGAGATGGGGACGAAACTGCGCCAACTCTGCCATCGGTATCGGGCGTTATTCATCATGAACGATCGAGTTGACTTAGCATTGGCGGTGGATGCCGATGGGGTACATCTGGGTCAGCAGGATGTGCCGATCGCCTTTGCTCGCCAGTTACTGGGGTCTTCGCGGATTATCGGTCGTTCTACCACGAACCCCGAGGAAATGAAACGGGCGATCGAAGAAGGAGCCGATTATATTGGGGTCGGTCCGGTGTACGAAACGCCGACCAAAGCCGGGAAAGCACCAGCCGGATTGGAATACGTCCGTCACGCTGCTGCCAACTCTCCCATTCCCTGGTTTGCTATCGGCGGTATCGACATGAATAACATTCATGCAGTTTTTTCCGCCGGGGCGGAACGAGTTGCTGTGGTGCGCGCCATCGTCCAAGCAGAACAGCCGATGCTGGTGACTCAGTATTTCCTCTCTCAACTGGCTTGGCTCGATACGATGGGTCAGCTTGAGGGAAGCCAAAGCTAACAGAAGATTAGGAGGAATAGGGTGTGGGGTATGGGGTGTGGGGTGTGGGGGAAAGAAGAAGAGGCGCGGGCGTGGAAGGCAGAGTATCCGTCGAGGGTCACGATTGGCGGCTTGACAACACGAAATCTGGGAGCTTAACAAATCCGAGGCGATTCTAACCTTTCACAAATGGGTGTGGGGTGTGCAGCGTGGGCGATCGTTGCTTATCCGATTAAAGGTTTTCGGTGATTCAGCGATCTCGAAGCGTATCTAGGCTAATATCGAGGCGGATTTTACAGAAATGTTCGAGATCGATATGTCTTCTGAAATCGCTCTTCAAGTGAATGGCAAACCGCAAACTTGCCCCCCCCAAACGATTTTGCCCGATTTACTCAAACAGATGAATCTCAATCCCCGGTTGGTGGCAGTGGAGTATAACGGCGAAATTTTACACCGGCAATTTTGGGATAGCACGCAGATTCAAAACGGCGATCGCCTCGAAATTGTGACGATCGTGGGGGGAGGGTAAGGAATGAAAAATTAAAAATTAAAAGTTAAAAATGCAAAGTGCCAAATTTGGCATCGTTCCCATCCTCCATTCTCTTAAACCCTAAGGGATTGCGCGAGCGATCGATCCGGGGTATATCAAACGTGAATTCAGCCTCGAGCGAGGTTCTGGGATGGAGATCGGGCATCGTAAAATAGTGGGAGAGTTCGCTATAGATCCCCAAATGCACACAACCCAAATGAAATTTCTGACGCCAGCTCAACAAGAAACCTACAACAAAGTGACCGAGTGGATGGAGGAACTTTTCGAGGAATATCCTTGGGAGACACTCGACGAACCGGGTTTTGGTTTATTCTGGGGGTCGGCTTGGGTGGAGGTGCGCATCTATCCCTGGGGAGATGATTGCGAAGATACTGTCATCAACGCTCGTTCTCGCGTCGTTACCGGTGCGTCCCTCGAACCGGGATTGCTCAATCTTCTCCTGCGGCAAAATGCCGAGATGCGATTTGGAGCGTTTTCTATCGATGCTAATGGCGATATTCTCTTCGAGCATACGATCGTCGGTTCGACTTGCGACCCCGAAGAGCTAGAAGCCTCAGTCTTAGCAGTATTGGAAGCGGCAGACGAATACGACGATCGCATTGTCGAACGTTGGGGAGGAGAACGCGCTCTCGATCGACCGATTTAACAGAACCTCAAGCATCTCGGGATGTTTTTGGGCGATCGTATCGAACCAATTAAAGCGCGAAATTCTTGATTCTTGCCGATCGCAAATGGGTGAATGCAGATAGTCGAGTACTATCTTGAATCCAAAAAATGAATCCAAAAAAAAATGGCGAATCCTAGAATTCGCCATTATCGTTTATCTCAATAGAGAGCGAGCCAAAACCCTCTGCATTTTAAACGGGGGAGTGTCAAAAAACGTCGCTCTCGTATGTTGACCGATCGCGCAACTAAATTTCTGTGTCGATCGAAATTCTCGTTTTAATGTGTCAGAAGAGTTCCACGAAACCTTATCTTTTTAGTGGTCTTTTGTGCGATCGAGCCAGAAAGTTTTAGCCTTGACGACGCTTCAGGGCAGATGCACCAAAGCCAATCGCGCTGAGGCTGAGCAAGCTCATGGTCGCGGGTTCGGGAACCGCTGCCACCTTTTCTTCGGATAAAATTTGGGCTTTCAGCGATGCATTCTCGCTATCGAAGTAGCTGCCATAACCGGTAAAGTGGCTGAGGGTTCCATCATCGTTGTACGTCGCGTTGGGATTCGCCGTGGCGTGGAACCAAACACCTAATTCCTCGCCAAAGCCCGTACCTTTCCAGTTAGCATCGAGGTCCACAACCTCTACTTCCTCATACTCATTCGTCTCATAATTCATAACCTGGCGCGTCTGATTAACGGACATGGCGTTGATAGCATCCACGTCAAAGATGGAAGATACATCAACGGAGAAGCCCAGGCTGCGTTCGGTGCCGTTATCGATAATGTTGACGGCATTGTCCCAAGAGCCAAGGAATGCATTGGTATTGTAGCTACCGCTGTTATTCTGTCCGTTATAGGCGTAAGCGCTCAAAGTTCCGGTGACACCGTCCATGTAGAAAATCGCGTACTCCTGCTCGATATCCTTGGGATTGGGACCATCGGTGAGCACTAACCAGCCACCCTGGGGCTTGGCATCTCCTTTCTCTTGAAAGACAGAATTCCAAGTGAGAATATTATTGACATCGTCGAAGGATGTCGTAATCGATGTGTGGTATCCAAGGCTATTATCGACATGAATCACACCACCATTATCCGCACCGTTGTCTAAACCCCACCACTGTTCATCATTGGTATCATCACCATCATTGAGTAAATCAATGCCTTTGTCCCAATTGTAAACGGCGGTTTTTGCAGAGGCGGGAGCGATCGTGGCGATGGATGCAGAAAGAACCGCTGAGCTAAGAATTACACTGTTGGCAATTAGTTTGGAGAGTTTCATTGAATCTATCTTAGGGTGATGGGTATCTGTCGATACTTCAATCCTAAGAATTCAAAAATACTCTCATCAATCAAGTTCTTTTAAAGTTACGCACTTAAACGATGAACGATCGATAAAATTAGCAATAAATTGCTCAATACCTATTAAAACTTCTCGATTAAATAATGTCAATCAAAACGATCTGTATTTTTAGAGATCGATATAAAAAATTGACAAAGTATTTGAGAATTCGGTTAATTAGGTCTGAGTCGTGGATGCTCCCACAAGTTTCCGGTGCGTGCCAGTATTAAACCCGAACTATGATTATTTCTCAGATGGATGAGGTCTCCCGCAGAAGGTCGATTGGCTTTGTGACCCTACATCGCTTAATTTTTGGGTACACCTCACTCATGGGATAACCGCGATACAAAAACATCAAGATAGCAAATTCTGTAGTTTGCGATCTCCGAATCGAAAGTCACTCTTTTTTGGAGTCAATAAGAAGATTGAAGATTATATTCTTCTCAGTATATTTTCGAATTGACGCAAATTAAATTCGGAAATATTACCGAGTCGCACTTACGAGATTCTTCTTTTTGAAAAGATTTCATGAAATTAAAGTATAAAACTTGGCAAATCAATTTATTGATTCATAGGATGGATTTAAAAGCGTTGTGAATTTCCGAAAAAAAACGAGATATTTACTCGGTCATAGCAAGGCTTAATGGACTTAAATAAGTAGAATTGGATTGACATGAAAAAAGTTGTATCGACCTTGGTTTCTTCATCAGTACTAGCCACCGGTTTAGCAATTGTATCCTCAGCTTTAACGGCAACATCGGCTCAAGCTGTTCAGTTCGGCTTTTATAACATCACTGGAAACGATGCGGAAAATGCCGCCATTGGGGAAAACCAAATGTTATTGGATGTCACGGAGTCAGACTCGGGTAAAGCCTTATTTGAATTTTCCAACATTGGAACTGAATCCTCAGCTATTACTCAAATTTACTTCGAGGATACTTTATCTCTTCTAGCTGGAATCGATCTCATTGATACCAGCGATCCTGGAGATGCCAGTCAAGGGAATCGGGCCGGCGTCAACTTTTCCGAACAAGATAGACCTGGGCGTCTTCCTGGCAGTAATGGCAGTTTTGGTGGCTTTGATGCTGCCTATGAAGTGTCTCCAGACAGAACGGCTTCCCAGTGGGGTATCAACCCCGGAGATACCTTGGGTGTTGTCTTCGACATCGCCAATGACTATAGTTTTGATGATTTGATTAATGCATTGACCGACTCAGAGTTTCGAGTCGGGTTCCACGTTCAGGACTATGCCGATGGTGGTAGCGAAGCATTTGTGAACGTTGCGACTCCCGTCGATTATGACTATCCCACGGAAACCTCAACCCAAGCCGTTCCAGAACCAGCAGCCGTTGCGGGATTAGGCTTAGTGTTCGGTTCTATGCTCACCTCGCGCCGAAAAGGATCGAACCAGTCTTAAACCCTCTACTGAAAAATTCAAAATGCCATCAGGCTTGCGTCTAATTGCAACCTGCCTCAACACACAAAACCAAAACCTGAATCTAGCCCGAGGACGAGCGTCCTCGGGCTGTCTCGATGGAACGATCGCGAAAGGGACGGGGTTGAGAGTCGAGTCAGAGATGCGATCGATTTTCAAAGTTGTCAGCACCAGTACGATCGCAAATCTGTAAGCCCAACGTCGGAGTCGATCGCCCATGGTAAATCTTCCGAGCGAACACCCAGTTTGACGTTAAAATGAGGTCTGAACGATACCTCCCGTCTCCGGTTCCATGACTACGACCCTCACCGATCTCGAAACCCAACTCGCAGACCTGGGTGAAACGGCCCGAGAAGCGATCGCCGCCGCCGACACCCTCGACGCACTCGAGCAATTGCGAGTCAGCTATTTGGGCAAGAAGGGTCAACTCTCCAAAATCCTCGGTGGTATGGGGAAACTCGACCCGAGCGATCGCCCTCGCATCGGCGCGCGAGCTAACGAACTCAAACAAGCCTTCCAGGCAGACTTAGAGCAAAAGAAATCCGACTTGCAAGCGGCGCAAATCGAAGCTCAACTGGCGGCGGAAACCCTGGATGTCACCATGCCCGGAGTAGTACGACCCCAGGGTTCGGTTCATCCCCTCAACGGAATTATCGATCGGGTGATCGATATCTTCGTCGGTTTGGGCTACACCGTTTCGAGCGGCCCGCAGATGGAAACGGATTACTATAATTTCGAGGCCCTCAACACGCCCCCCGACCATCCCGCCCGAGATATGCAGGACACCTTCTACCTCCCCGACGGGAACCTCCTGCGCACCCACACCTCATCGGTGCAAATTCGCTACATGGAACAGCACGAACCCCCCATTCGCATCATCGCCCCCGGTCGCTGCTGTCGGCGAGATACCGTCGATGCCACCCATTCAGCCACGTTCCACCAGATTGAAATTTTAGCGGTCGATCGCGGTCTGACCTTTACCGACCTCAAAGGCACCGTCAAAGAATTCCTCAAGCAAATTTTCGGCGAGGTGGAAATCCGCTTCCGGGCGAGTTACTTCCCTTTCACCGAACCCTCAGCAGAAGTGGATGTCCGGTGGCAGGGTAAATGGTTGGAGGTGATGGGGTGCGGTATGGTCGATCCCAACGTCCTCAAAGCTGTCGGTTACGATCCTGAAGTCTATTCCGGATTTGCCGCCGGATTGGGTGTGGAACGCTTTGCCATGGTCTTGCACAAAATCGACGATATTCGCCGCCTCTACAATAGTGACTTGCGTTTCCTGCGTCAGTTTTAAGAAGGCTTTGGAATGAACGGACAATTGATAATGGGTGAATGGCACTGAATTTAGAGTGAGTTTCGACTTTACGAGTACGGAGCGTCAAGGGTTGCAGACACCGAGTTTTGCTTATGTCAGTGTCATTCGACAATGGGTCAGTTGCAACAATCTTTCCCTACACCCCACACCCTACACCCCACACCCCATAAATAAAAGCCTATGTCCCTGGAAGCTGCGGCTGGTGAAGCCCTGATTCAGCAAAACCTGGAGAAATTCCTCCTGGTTCTCTCAGTATCCCTCACCGTTGCCACCCTCTCTCGAACTTTGAGTTGGGTGCGCGAAATCCCCTATACCTTACTGTTAGTTATCGTCGGGGGTTTTCTCGCGTTTGAGGACGTGCGGTTGGTCGATCTCTCGCCGGGATTGATTCTGGAAATTTTTCTGCCTCCTCTGTTGTTTGAAGCCGGTTGGAATCTCGACTGGAAAAAACTCAAACAAGACTGGATTCCCGTCGGGTTGTACGCCATCGTCGGGGTGATTATTTCGGTTTTGGGGATTGGCTGGGTACTGGCGCAGTTTACCGAACTCTCCTTACCCATTGCCCTACTCGTGGGGGCAAGTTTGGCGGCAACGGATCCCGTATCGGTGATTGCCCTGTTTCGAGAACTGGGGGTTGATAAGCGCCTCACCACCCTGATGGAAGGGGAAAGTTTGCTCAATGACGGGGTGGCAGTTGTTGCCTTTAGCTTACTCGTCGGTGTGGCCCTGGGGACGGAAGATTTTTCCTTGCAAATGACCATCGCCCGGTTTGGCATCTTCGTCGGCGTAGGTGTGGGCATGGGGGCATTAATCGGTTTTGGTATTTCCTACCTCACCCAACGGTTCGATTTGCCCCTCGTGGAACAATCCCTAACCCTCGTCTCGGCATACGGAACCTACGTGGTGACGGAAAATCTGGGAGGGTCTGGGGTAATCGCCGTGGTGACAGTGGGTTTGATTTTGGGGAACTTCGGTTCTCGTATCGGCATGAACCCCCGGACGCGAATTATCGTCAGCGAGTTTTGGGAGTTTATCGCCTTTTTCGTCAATTCGATCGTCTTTTTGCTGATTGGCGATCGAGTTGAGTATTCAGCCCTGCTGGAAAATTTGGATTTGATGGCGATCGCGATTGTGGCGGTTCTCGTCACGCGGGCGATCGGAATTTACCTCCTGGGTGGCGTGAGTAATTGGATCGCCCAGTCCCAGATTAACCAAGCCGAAATTAAACTCTCCGAACAAACGGTACTGTGGTGGGGCGGCTTGCGCGGTTCGGTTTCGATCGCCCTGGCGTTGAGCGTGCCCGCAGCTCTACCGGAACGGGATAAAGTCATTAGTATCGTCTTCGGGGTGGTGCTGTTTACGCTGTTAGTTCAGGGGTTAACCACCAAAACCCTCCTCAACGGTTTGGGCTTACTCGGCGAACAGTCCCGCAAGCAAGAATATATTGAAACTCTCGCCCGTCAAGCGGCCCTGGAACGAGTGCTCGAACGCTTACAAGAGTTGGGTCAAAATCCCGAAATCGATCGGGAGTTTTTCGATTATCAAACCGCCCTCGTGAAAGGGGAAATCAAAGAGTTTCAGGACAAGATTCTCCAGTTGCGCGATCGCTACCCAGATTTGCGCGACTTCGCCAACCAACAACTGCGCGAAGAGTTACTCGCACTCGAAGCCGATACCTATGCCGAGTTCGTCCGCGCGGGACAACTCACGAAAGAATTGGCACCCTTTTTGCAAGATGTCCTCTATGATTCGGGGGAATAACGCAGATGGGGTGTCATCCGTTACATTGAAAAGCCTTTCAGCACAAGAATTAAAGCGGGTTGGGCGATTGATGGTTCGCCAGTCAAAAACGATGCCTAGCAAAAAATGTACGGCTAACTAATAATATACCAATCGTAGGGATCCATAGCTGTTAACCCCTACGATTGGTGATTTTCCCGCCGAGCCCCAATAGTAACCAATATTACAGAAATAGGTCTATATGCTGCCGCAGACTTTGTCCCAGAACGAGCACCTGACGGTATAGATCGCATGTGGATGAGTGTCGATCTTGATTACATCAATGCGAGGTCTGTGCCGGGAGCCGGATGGCTCGAAACGAGGTTCATCGTTTAAAACTGACTGAGGAGTAGTCATTGTGTCAGACAAAATTCTGTTTTGGGGAATTCTCTTATTCCTCTTTGCCACACTAGGAATTGGGGTGTGGGCAGCTAAACAAGTTAAAGGAGATAGCGAAAACTATCTCGTAGCCGGACGGGGATTAGTGTTACCATTAGCCGCTTCGACCCTCATGGCTCAATCGGTAGATTCTAACGCCACTTTGGGCAATACCGATTTAGTCGCTGAATTTGGCTTTTGGGCGGGAGCATCCTTACCCCTAGGTTTAGCTCTGTGTCTCTTATTCTCAGCCCTTTTCTTTGCGAAACCGATGAATCGCATGGGTTTAATCACCCTACCCGATTTCTATCGCGTGAAATACAATCGCAAGACTGAGTTGGTGGCATCGATCTTAATGGTATTAAGTTTTTCCTTCTTGCTGGCGGGAAATTTGGTGGCTGGGGGATATCTTTTCCAAGCGTTTTTAGGAACCAGTTACACCGCTGGGGTCATGCTTCTGGCCATCATTGTGTTTATCTACACCGCGAGCGGAGGACTATTTGCAGTCGCCTATACCGACGCTATTCAAGTTGCGATCGCCCTCATTGGTTCTTTCGCCTTGATTGGGTTTATTACGTTTAGCTTTGGACTAGAAATTCCCGCCGAGACTGGACCCTTAGCCTTGGAACAACTCACCGATCCCGCTGCTGGAGCTGCCATTAACTGGGCAACGCTTCTCGCCTTGGGATTGGGAGATATCGTTGCGATTGACTTTATGGCTAGAATCTTTGCAGCAGAAAGCCCAGAAACGGCCCAACGCGCCTGTCTCATTGGTTCTTTAGGTACGGTAATTATCGGCATTCCCTTCTCTTTAATTGCTCTGTCTGCCCCCAAACTTCTCGCCCAAGCCGGAATCACCCCCGACGGACCGATTCTGTATGCACTGCTCAACGGTATCGTCCCTCCCCTAGTGGGTCTTTTAGTCATCATTGCGATTCTTTCTGCCTCTCTCTCAACCGCAGATGGAGCAATTTTGGGGACTTCTTCGGTTATCGCCCACAATGTCTTGGGAGTTCGCCACGATGACCATCGTGGAGGGGGAGATCGACTGTTATTGATTACCCGCATTATGGCTTTTGTCATCACCGTGTTGGGGGTTTTCTTTGCCTTGCGAGTACCTCAAACGGGGGTTCTGCTTCTCTTAGCTTTCGATTTGGGGTTCGCCGGGTTGCTCGTGCCTTTAGCAGGAGGACTGTATTGGCCCAAAGCCACTTGGCAAGGGGCGATAGTTTGTATCGTCCTGGGAACGCTGACGCGGCTAACCTTCTTTGCGCTGATGCCGACAGCCTATGGAATCGATAACACGCTGTTGTATATCCCCAACCCAATTTTTACCAGCGCGTTTGATGGATTTCCAACCCTCATCAGTCCCCTAATAGGTTTAGTAGCTTTTGTGGTGGTGTCGAAGTTGACAGGAGGACGAGGCCGGACGGTTGACCAACAGTCCTTCCCACCTCAATCGAGCAGCTTCTAAAACGCGCAAAAATTGCCATGGCCGATGGCTAGAGATGGGAAAAACACGGAGACTCACGATCGAGAAACTGTGGAACAGATTCGAGAAAACTCATATCTGCAATACTTTCTGGGGTATAGAGCGTATCGCGATGAAGCTCCATTAGACCCATCGCCCTTAAGCTCGAAAAAGTAGATAGAACCCACTCGAAAAGATCCCACAATGGGTTCTATCTACTTGCAAACACTGATATCAAGTCGGGTTAAACCCCCACAATTAAGCGACTACGGCATCATCACACCTAGGGCAATTCCCTGGGGAATCAGAGGGAATCATATCATTGACATGCATTTCTCTATATTATGGGTATTCATGCCGACTTGAGATGACTCATTGTCAATTATCCATTGTTAAGGATTGCTTCACGATCGGGAGGGCCGCAATCAAGAGTGATAGGATTAGGCTTGGCTAAATTCTCCAAAATCCCGATCGACTTACCGGGGATCGAGGGTTGGTATTATCCAACCCCAGACACGATTTGGATTGACCACTGGGAGCCAAAGCATTCGATTCCTTACACCAACAACACTGTTTCCATGGCTACACCCGCAACCAAACCCTCCTCCGATCAAAAGCGCTCGAAGTTAGAAGATATTAAAGAACGCAGTAACTTCCTTCGGGAACCTCTGGCAACCGAACTCCTTGAGGATACGACTCATTTTAGCGAACCGGCGATTCAAATTCTTAAGTTTCACGGTTCTTACCAGCAGGATAACCGAGATAACCGCGTCAAGGGGCAAGAAAAAGACTATCGAATGATGCTGCGGACGCGCACCCCCGGCGGCTTCGTTCCCCCGCAACTGTATTTGACTCTCGACGACTTGTGCGATCGATACGGCTATCACAACCTGCGCGCCACCACCCGCCAAGCGTTTCAACTCCACGGCATCCTCAAAAAGAACCTGAAAGCGACCCTGGGGGCGATCGTTCGCAGCATGGGTTCGACGTTGGGGGCTTGCGGCGATCTCAACCGCAACGTGATGGCACCCCCCGCCCCGTTTAAAAATCGCCCGGAATACGATTTGGCTTGGACGTACGCCGATAACGTCGCCGATTTGCTCACTCCCCAAACCGGGGCGTACTACGAAATTTGGGTGGATGGAGAAAAGGCGATTTCCGGGGAAGAAGACCCCGCCGTCAAAGCCGCCCGCGATCGCAATGGCAACGGCACGATCGTCCATGAAGGGGAAGAACCCATTTACGGCGATCGCTATATGCCCCGCAAGTTCAAGTGCTGCGTCACCGTACCGGGGGATAACTCGGTGGATTTGTACTCCCAGGATGTCACCTTGGTGGTGATGACCGATGAATCTGGGGAGTTGCAAGGGTTTAACGTCTTTGCCGGCGGCGGCATGGGACGCACTCATAACAAGGAAGAAACCTTTGCCCGGATTGCCGACGAAATTTGCTACGTCGATAAAGCCGACGTGTACGATTTGCTCAAAGCGATCGTCGCCACTCAGCGGGATTACGGCGATCGATTCAATCGCCGCCACGCCCGGATGAAATACCTGATCCACGATTGGGGGGTGGATAAGTTCCGCCAGGTGGTGCAAGGGTATTTCGGCAAACCCCTCGAAGCTTTCAAACCCCTACCGCCATTCAAGTACGAAGACTACCTCGGTTGGCACGAACAGGGAGATGGCAAGTGGTTTGTGGGTCTTTCCGTGCAAAACGGTCGCGTCTACGATGACGGTTCTTTCAAGTTGAAAACGGCCCTGCGGCAAATCGTCGAGACGTTTCAACTACCGATGCGGGTCACCGCCAGCCAGAATATCCTCCTCTACGATATCGAAGCGGGGGATAAAGCCAAGATTCAACAAATTCTCAAAGATTGCGGCATCAAAGGGGAAACGGAAATCGATCCCCTCGAACGGTACGCCATGGCTTGTCCGGCGATGCCCACTTGCGGGTTGGCGATTACCGAGTCGGAACGGGCGATTCCTTCGATTCTCGATCGCCTGCGGGCTTTACTCACCCAAATGGGACTCAAAGACGAACATTTCGTGGTGCGGATGACGGGATGCCCCAACGGTTGCGCCCGTCCCTATTTAGCGGAATTGGGCTTTGTCGGACAAGCCGCCGGGGCCTATCAAGTGTGGCTGGGGGCGTCTCCCCATCAAACCCGTCTGTCTCGACCGTTTTTCGAGAAGCTGAAAGAAGAAGATATCGAAACCGCCCTCGAACCGCTGTTTGCCTATTTCAAACAGGACCGCAAACTAAAGCCAGAACCGGAAAGCTTCGGGGATTTCTGCGATCGGGTGGGATTTGATGCCCTGCGCCAATTCAGTGCCGCCTACGAACCGGGTTCGGCGTTGAAACCGAAGAAGGCGAAGCGCCAAGAACGCCATCGGATTCGGATTTACGATGAGGTATACGCCAAACTCAAAGCGGCCTCGGAGAGTCAGGGCAAACCGATGATCGATTTAGCCAGCGAAGCCCTGAACGCTTATTTGGATAATTGACACTCCCCGATCTAAAGAGACGGGGATTCTTGGTTCATTGACCCGGACTTACTCAATATCATCTCTGATACCGAACAGAGGTCTAAGTCTCCCCAAGCTTTAGATCCCGTGTGCCCCACGGTACGCAATCCCTTGACGAGGATGTTCCGGGCTGCGTTCTCATCTCGATCGAGAACACAGCCACATCCGCAAACATGAGTGCGAGTTGAAAGCGACTTCTTCACCCGCTTACCGCATCCAGAGCAATCTTGACTGGTGTATGCAGGTGGAACGGCTACGGTAACTTTCCCAAACACCTGGGCAAAGTATTCGAGCCACACCCGGAACTGATACCAGCCAGCGTCATTGATGGACTTGGCAAGTTTGCGGTTCTTGACTAAATTGCGGATGGCTAAATCTGCCTTCAGCGCGCCGCTTTGCGTCTACGTAGGCGACCAAATCGTTAGATAGGATTACGCACCGCGCCAATTTTACGGCGTGGTCTTCGTTCTCTCGGATGCAAGCTCCGAGAGCTGCGAAGACTTCGTCTTTACGCTGCCTTTGAATCTTGAGGTGTTGCCGTCCAACTTTCATGCAAGCCTTCCGTCGATTGTGACTCCCCTTCTGCTTGCGGGAAGCTTGGCGTTGCAGTCTTTTTAAACGCTTTTCGGACTTGCGGTAGTTGCGAGGATTGGAAACTGCATCACCATTGGAATCGGTATAGAACTCTTTGAGTCCCACGTCTAACCCGATGGCACGTCTGGTCGGTTCTACGTCCTGTCTGCGGTCGCATTTGATACAGAATTGGGCGTAGTAGCCATCAGCTCGACGTACCACTCGCACCCGTTTGATGTCCTTTTTGGGGTTGTAGTACCCCAAGTCACGAGAGCCGAGAAGTTTGAATCGCCCAGCCTTGAAGCCATCAGTAAACGTGATGTACTTGCGATCGTCGCTGAGCTTCCACCCGTTGGTTTTGTACTCGACCGAACCCCGTCGCTGATTCTTCTTGAACTTCGGGAACCCCTTTTTACCAGGCTTACCTTTTTTGCAATTATCGAAAAATCGGGAGATGGCAGACCATGCACGTTCGGCGTGTGCCTGACGTGCCATGGCGCTTAACTGACGCGCCCAAGGGAATTCAGGATTGTCGGCTAAGACTTTGCAGTACTTGCTAAAGTCGTATTTACCAATGCCTTTGTTGTCCATCCAGTACCGGATGCACGAATTACGAACGAACAAACCCGTGCGAATCGCTCCATCGAGAGCTTCATATTGCTCGGGTTTGCCTTTGAGTTTTGCTTCGTAAATCAGCATTGGGTTCGACCTCTTTTCCAATCTCCCTACATCCTACGCTGGAACATCCAGCGTAGGTTCTTGACTTGTGATAGTAATCGTTCCGTCTCGGAGATAAGTAGGTGGGCGTTAAAATCTTTATCTATGTAACTAAATGTAAATAGCCCCAACTCCTCTCTCCAAGAGAAATAGGAGTTATTTTACAAATTGCAACATAACATAGCTTTTCAGTGCTTACCTACTTAGAGAGGGTTAAAACCCCCCGTGTCGCTTCTTACGAACTTCGACGGGACGGAAACCGACACCGCCGAGTTCGCGCTTTTCATCCATGGGTTAAAACCGCGTGGCTCTCAAGCTCCCGGACTTCTCTTGTAGTCGCGCTTATTTGGCAGTTTAATTGGAGCGGGGGTTCTCCTGTGCCGGGTATCCCCATCCAATCGGGGTTGTGCCCCTGTAGCGACCCCTACTTATCGCGCATCGATGTGGTGGAGTAACCACTGGCTATGGTGATGGGCGATGGGATCGGGAAAACATGTTTCTCTCGAGTGCTCAACCTGTAAAACAATGTATCGACTGTACGATTTCCTACCCTCGGGCAATGGATATAAAGTTCGGCTTCTGCTCAACCAACTGCAGATTCCGTACACTCGAATCGAGATCGATATCTTAGCTAAAAAAACACGCTCTCCAGAATTTTTAGCCAAAAATCCTAACGGTCGAATTCCTGTTTTAGAAATTGCACCCGATCGATTTTTAGCGGAATCGAATGCAATTTTATTTTATCTGAGTCAAGGCACCGAGTATTTTCCTCAAAATGCGATCGAGCAATCCCTCGTCATGCAATGGCTATTTTTCGAGCAATACAGTCACGAACCGAATATTGCAACATCTCGTTATTGGATCGCAATACTCGGTGAAGAAGAGAAGTATCGAGAACCTCTCCAGCAAAAAAGAAAATTGGGAGATGAGGCATTAAATGTTCTCAACCAGCACTTAATGTCTCGGTCTTTCCTCGTGGGAGAACGATATACCATCGCCGATATTGGACTTTATGCCTACACTCACGTTGCGGGTGAAGGCGGATTTGACTTAAGCCAATTTCAGGCGATCGAGTCTTGGTTGAAACGCATTGAATCTCAGCCGAGATATATTAGAATCGGCGATCGCCCAAATTGAGACCTCTTCAAGATGCAAAATGTCGCCAACTCACGAGCGGTTAACCATTCAAAAAAAATCCCCACAAATAATGGGGGATTCGTCATCCAAGCAGCATCAAGAGAAGGAAGAGTTTGATGGTACTCACAAACCACTTCACTCTGACACTTATACATACTTCTGGCTCGGGGGAACTTATGCACTTTCGATCGCAGATCGCCCCATATTCCCACTTCGTCCGAGAATCTAAAGACCATCTTGCGAGATGGTCGATCGACCCAAACGTTGCGCTATAACTGCGATAACTCAAACTCAACGTTTTCCCACTTGCCTGATATGATTCGTCGTTACTCGGTTTTCTCAAGTTCGATCGCGATCGCGGCATCGGTTGTTTTGCTCTGGACGCTTTGGGTTGGGGCGAGTGAGATTTTTCCCCATCGCGGCACTGGATCGGACTGGTTGCAACGGGGAGCGATCGCCGTTCAAAGTGGAGACTACCCCCAGGCAATCGAAGATTTTACCCGCGCCATCGAACTCGATCCCACCCTGGCGGCAGCCTACAGCGATCGCTGCTTAGTTTATATCTACCGAGGGG
This sequence comes from Zarconia sp., assembly GCF_057467645.1. Classification (NCBI taxonomy): domain Bacteria; kingdom Bacillati; phylum Cyanobacteriota; class Cyanophyceae; order Oscillatoriales; genus Zarconia; species Zarconia sp. The sequence continues at coordinate 4,988 of NZ_JBRJXU010000039.1, read as the reverse complement.
AATACCCGCAAGCTCTGGCCGATTGCACTCAAGCCATCGAACTCGATCCGGGCAATCGGGAAGCCTATCTCAATCGGGGTTTAGCCCGCTATCGCACCGGTCGATATCCAGACGCGATCGCCGATACCGAGCGGGTTCTCGAACTCAACCCCGATGACGCGCGCGCCTATTACAATCGCGGGTTAAGTCGGTACGAACTGCACGACTATCGAGGAGCGATCGAGGATTACGATCGCGCCATCGTACTGGAATCGCCTCTGGAAGCAACGCAGCAGGCACAAATTTATATCGATCGGGGTTTGGCGTATTTGGGTATCGACAGTCCACCGGCAGCCGTGACAAATTTCGATCGGGCGATCGCTTTGGATGTTGAGAATGCCCGAGCTTACTACAACCGAGCCTGCACCCACCATCGCTTGGGAGACCTCGATCGTGCCGTAGAAGATTTAACCCAAGTGTTGCGTCTCGATCCCAACTCCGCCCAGGCTCGTGCCAATCGCGGCCTCATCTACTATCAACTCGGGAACCGACCGGCTGCCCTGCAAGACTTACAACTCGCCGCCCGCCATTTTGCCGAAAACGGTCGGGATGAAGCATCGAGTCAATTACGGGATGTTATTGAGGAAATGGGGCGATCGCGTTTGGCTTTGGGGTGAGATGTCAGGGTCCGAATCCGATCGATTTGGCTAGCCTAATATCGAGTTCGGTTAAATGCTGACAATTGGGATTGAGGTGAGCTTCAGGGGCATCGGGAGCAGGGGGGAGAGACATCAGCAAGATTGCACAATTCTCTGGTGTTGTCCTAACTGCAGTGGCGACGGCTATAAAGTTTTTAACCGAACTTGATATTGATTCCCCCTTTCCCCCTTCCCCTTTATCCTTTCCCCTTTTCTCCACCAGATGTCTAATGGAAAAATCCAAGCTAAAATTGCCCAGTGCCAAAATTTTGGTTCTCCTCGTCTTGTTTCTAGTTTGGTGGGCAATCCCATCAACCCCTGCCTGGGCGAAGTCCTCTAGCATCGAGATCGCCCCCATGATTCGGCAGCACTACGAGAGTCAACTGCAAACACTTTCTCGGAATAAGCAAAAGCATTACGCACTTCGCTTATTCCGTCTCACGGGTGAAAGTCGCTATCTCCAACCGATTTTTACCGAAGCCCTCCTCAGTGCCAATCGCCTCAACTCCGATGGGGTGGCACTCGACGATCGCGAGGCAATACGGCAGCGAACCCAAACGATCCTCAGCCATTACAGTAAACGCTCTCGACGATCGCGATCGCGCAAAGCCCTCTTAGCTAAATCGGGCGACATGGCGTTCTATTTGCGGCGGCTGTACAACCTGAACAAATTGCAAGAATTAGGTCTCCTGAAACCCCCCTATGTCGAGAACGTCGATGGCGAGATTGCAGCCCTCAAAGAGGTGGATTTTCGCAGCTTTTTATTAGATGAAGAAGCCATTAAGATCTATTCCGCACAGCTTGCTAATGATGTGTACTACCTACGGGATTTGGGGATTGCCGATCTCGAGCAAGACTATATCGAAGCCTTCCGTCGCACTTTCGACGATCGTCGAGATGCAATGCTAACTCCCAAGGAATACCAAGCCAAAGCTTACGGCTTGACGCACATCGTCATTGCGGCCAGTGGCTACTACCAGCACAATATCGATCGCCATGAATTTGAGTGGATTTTCCGTTGGTTCGAGCAAAATCAAGATCGGATCGTCCGCGATACCAAACCGGATGTCCTGGCGGAAGTTGCCATCTGTTTCTTGCTCGCCAACGATCGAGAAAATGCTGTGGTCGATCGCATGAAACAATCCCTCATCGAGGTCTTTGACTGGAATCACCATATGATTCCTTCTACCACCGGTCGCTTCAACTTGTCATTGGGCGAGCATCGGAACGTTCTGGCACTGATGGTGTTTAGCTGGCCCGATCGATTGCATTCAGGTCCTCCGGCGATGCAGTTTCAGAGTTTAGTCGAAAAATATCGCCGCGATATTTTCGGCACTCAACCCAATCCCAGCGATCGACTCACATCAACTGGCTTAGATGGGGAATCAACTCCAGACAGCGTTCCGGCACCAGCATCTGTGGCGGTTGGGCTGCGATAAATTCCAGTCGTCGCTGCAAACCGCAACGGTTCGCCACTTGTATCGCCAAACCCGGACGGGCATTCACATCGAGTACCACGGGACCGAGATTGGCATCTACCACTAAGTCCACCCCGATGTAGTCGAGATTCAAACTGTTTCCCAGCCTAATGCTTCTCGCCAAAATGGTGTCCCAATGGGGAATCTGGAATCCCTCCAAGGAATGACCGGTATCCGGATGAACCCAGACCGTTCGATTTTGGCAAACCCCACCGGAGGTTTTGCCCGAAAGTAAGTCGATGCCAGTGGCGATCGCCCCTTGGTGCAAATTCGCCCGACCTCCCGATGCTTGGGTTGGTAACCGAGTCATTGCCATCACCGGAACCCCTTTAAACAAAATGACCCGAATATCTGGCGTGCCACCCACGGAGATGGCTTCAAACGCTTCGGGTTGGGCAATGCGTTGCTCGATAATCACCTCATCCGACTCACCGCCGAGGGAATGCAAACCGGAGAGAATCCCAGACAAGTGATATCGCATTTGAGTGGGAGTAATTTTTGTCCCATCGGGCTTTTCAAATATGCCATCGGTCTTTCGGGCAATGACGAGAATACCGCGACCCCCCGATCCGCGAGCGGGTTTGATGGCAAAGTCCGTTCGTCCCGCTAGCAATTCGGGCAACCGTTGGATGTCACCAAAATGTTTGATAACTGCGTAGGTTTCGGGAACTGGAATGTCCTGTTGGAGGCAAATTTGTTTGGTCAGAACTTTGTTATCGACAATCGGGTAGTCTTTGCGGGGATTGTGGGGCAAAACATAGTCTGCATTGCGGCGGTTGATACCCACAATTCCTAACTTTTTGAGTCGATCGGGCCAAATGAACGACAAGGGTTTGGGAGCGTTTCTCGAGTTTGGGGGGGCAAGATTGCCACTCCCATCGATTCCGGTGGCGATCGGTTTCTCTACTGCTTTCTCTAAAATGTTCTCAATTTCCGGGTTTGGGAGTTTTTGGGTTTGAGCTTCTTTTGAGAAGATTGGGGAATGAGTCTGAAGTTTTGATGCCGTTGAGATCGGTTGCACCGGGAAGGAGATGGAACCCGGAGGCGATGCCATCGACTCGGTTAGGTCGCCAAAGCGAAAGAGTTCTGAGACTCGGTAGCCAGAATAACGTCCGATCCCAACCATCCCCGCTAGAGTCCAACAATGGACTTCGGGATAGCTTAACACCCATTCTCCCAATTCTCTGGAACTCAGGAGCGCATAGCAACTGCACCCAACCAAGATAGTCCCCACCAATCTTTGCATGGTGTGGGTCGTGCCCTGTTCTTCAAGGGTAATAAATAATCGCTCGATCAGCCCAGTCAGGATGACAACCGGGAGTAACACCATTTGTTGGCTGGTATTGGGGTCAAAATAATTGACAGCAGAAATGCTAAAGACGAGGAACAAAACCGCAACGGTGAGGACTGTTCCCAGCCGTGGAATCATCAGCAACTTGAGTGGATCGATCGAGGTGCGAATGCCAATACCCAGCAGCAAGATAGTCAAGATTAAAATCGAGCCGATTTTCCAATTCGTTAAGACTAAAGCCAAGGCCAGAAGTGGCGGTACAAAAGTGCCAAACGTCGTGAAGCCAATGATGTTTCTGCAGACTGCGGTGATGAGTGCGCCGAGCGGTAAGAGCAGTAACCGGGCTAAGGTTTGTTGCAGGTCGATGGGTAGTCGTTTCAAGTCGAGGATTTCGAGCCAGGTTGCCTTGTTGGGGGCGATCCAACCATCGGAAAGCGAGGTGGCGGTTGGAGAGAACAGTGTCATGTGATGGATTCCCGTCAAAACAGATAGGGAAACATCCTTTTGGCTCCAACAACGAATCCCGATAAACGATAAGCCTAAAATGATGAGGATGGCGATCGCTAGATTTGCTGCTTGCACGGTATTGACCGTTTCTTTTGGGTCTAGATTGGATTCACGAGCTCGTTTTTTTTCGAGCGCCCAATCCAATAAATTCACCTTTATCATTAGGTTCTATTGACATTTCACGAGTTTATTGGTCTTTCCCACCTGAGTGCCCGATCGAAAGACTTTGAAGCCTTGCTCTGTCTGTGCTTTGCGTTTCACTGTCCCGGACTCGCTTTTCGCCAAGGGCGATCGCCGACAAACCTCGAACGGCTATCAAGTCAGTCATCGACTTTGCACGAGACATCAAGGGTGTGACATAGATGCGTCATATCAAATCCGGTTGAATAACCGCATATTCCGGTGGATGCGAGCGGGGGGAGCGGAGGGAACAGGGGGAGAAAGTGACTCGTGGGATTTGTAGATTATGGTTAATTACCCGGATCTGAGATCGGGTTTATATAGCAGTCGCCACCATGGTTAGGACACCGAGTTATTTTGCTCATTGACAACGCGAGCAAGATGCTCGCACTGATTGTCCTAACGAACCTGGAGACTGCTATAGCAACTGTCAGGGCGGGCGCGGACAATACCGGACAATTCTGTAATTAACCCGTGGTCTTTCCCCCCTTGCCTCCCTTGCCTCCTCTGCCTCCTGAAGCCTACGGTCACTTGTGCCCGCGCCCGAGATGGCTACTGCTATAGCGATAGGAGGGCACGCCGTACCCCCCTACCAGCAGCAGGAATTGCTATGGGTTCATCATGGATTTACATCAATGAATCGGATACAAGCGAACCCGCTGGCCCTAGCTGCCGATGCGAGTCACGTTGAGAGAGACTCCACCGCAATCGTTCTCGGGACTGGCGCTATAGGTGTAGAACTTCACCTCTCCGGGAGCCTTGAGTCGGAAGGTTTCCGCTGCGGGGCGATGAGCGAATGCCTCACCTGCATTGCCATAGACACCGGTTTCGGCGACCGTTACCTTGGCATCCCCT